>JANNYV010000661.1:0-7801 GCA_031410275.1 Bacteroidota bacterium | reverse complement strand
CGATGGCAACCACTACATGCACACATGCAGGTTGACCATAATCATGCAATTCTTCTAAAGCCATTATCAATGAAGCACCCGTGGCTAACATCGGATCTGCAATAATTAAGGTGCGTCCTTCGAGGTTCGGGCAGGTGACATATTCTTGATTAATTTCAAAACTATCATCCGTTAAACTATGCTTGCGATAGGCCGCAATAAAAGCACTGTCAGCCTTATCAAAATAATTCAACATGCCTTGATACAATGGAACACCGGCTCTCAGTATGGTGGCTATCACGGGTTGTTTCGCGAGTTCGTTTGCATTGTAAAGTCCAAGTGGTGTTGTAATTTCTTTCTCTTCGAATAGCATGGTTTTACTAATCTCATAAGCCGCTACTTCACCAATGCGTTCCATGTTTCTACGAAAGCGCATCCGGTTGTTTTGAACATCAACATCACGAAGTTCATTGACCCAAGAATTGACAAGTGAATTTGTTTTTGCTAAATGATTTATCATGACCGAAAGATAGAGAATATTTGACAAAAGTATTATTTGTGAAAGAAATTCATTTCATTATTTTTGTAAAACGTAAGAAAAAGTAGAATGAAACTAACGATAGATATTCCGGTTGACAAGTATGACTCTTTTATGAAGAAATTTGAAAAGGTAAATTACATGAAGGTGAAGAAAATAGAAATGTCTAAGAAGGAAAAATTAATTAAGCAAATTACAGAATCAGTTGAAGAATTGAATAAAGTGCTTAGAGGAGAAAGCAAAGCAAGAGACGTTAAAGAGTTATTGAATGAATTATAAGGTTTTTTCAATCAAAGAATTTGATAAGCAATTCAAAGTGTTAGTAAAAAAATATCCTTCTTTGAAAGGACAATTAAATTTATTAGCAGACAAGCTTAGCATTAGTCCGGCAGTTGGTATTGCTTTAGGACATAATTGTTACAAAATAAAAATACCAATCAAAAGCAAAGGCAGAGGAAAAAGAGGTGGAGCAAGAATAATTACTTTTATTAAAATATCGGAAGAGACTGTTTATCTAATCTCTATCTACGATAAGTCCGAGCAAAGCGATATTCCATCTATAGAATTAAAAAGGCTAATCCAACAACTAAAATAGAATGGTATATCACGTAATCGGCACAATGAGCGGCAGTTCGATGGATGGGCTCGACATCGCCTATTGTACACTTGAAGAAACAGGAGGACAATGGACGTATCAAATTAATCATGCTGAATGTGTAGCGTTTGAAAATGAATGGCTCGAAAAATTGCAAGGGATTACAAATGTTTCAGCCAAGGATTTAATGCTAGCACATACTTCTTTCGGTCATTGGATGGGGCAAACCCTTCATTCATTTATAGAAAAAAATAATCTCGAACATCGAGTGCACTTAATTTCATCACATGGTCATACTGTCTTTCATGAGCCTCAACATAAAATGACTTTTCAACTTGGTGATGGAGCAGCCATCGCTGCAACTACTAAACTTCCGGTTGTGAGTGATTTGCGTAATATGGATATTGCACTTGGTGGACAAGGCGCTCCAATTGTTCCTATCGGAGAAAAATTATTGTGGAAAGAATATCAATATTTTTTAAATATCGGGGGCATCTGTAATCTGACAGCTTCGCAAAATAAAAAACATATTGCCTTTGATATTTGTCCTGCAAACCGTGTGTTAAATTTACTCTGTGCCGAGCTGGGAAAATCATTTGATAACAATGGCGATGAAGCACGGGCGGGAAATTTAAATGAAGACTTGTTATTTGAATTAAACGAGTTGGATTATTACAAGCAATCATTTCCAAAATCATTGTCGAATGAATTTGGCGTCGATACAGTGTATGGCATCATTCAAACATATTCAATTTCTGTGCAGGATAAATTGCATACCATGTGTGTGCATATTGCGCAGCAACTAAAAAATGCACTGAGTGTATTTGCACATCATGAACCATCAAACATGCTCATTACCGGTGGTGGTGCGTTCAATTTATTTTTAATAGAATTGATAAAAAGTGAATTGCAGTCATTACAAATTGAACTCGTTATTCCAGAAAAAGAATTAGTCGAATATAAAGAAGCATTGGTCATGGCATTGATTGGTGTATTGCGTTGGCGTGAAGAAGAAAATGTATTATCGTCAGTAACGGGTGCGATAAGAAGCAGTGTTGGCGGGGCCTTGTGGATGGGGCAGGAATAGGCAACCATAAAAATATCAATTTCCTGGAATGTAGTCGAGAAGATAAATCAGGGGCATAGAATTGTGTATGAAATTATTGAAAACGCAATTCATATTTTTTCACTTCAAGATCATTACCAATAAAATTTCCCATCTTTGCTTTTGCAAAATATATAAACACAATGAACGAACAAATACGACAACTCGAACCTTCCGCACTTTGGAATCATTTCGCAGATTTAAACGCAGTTCCTCGGCCTTCAAAAAAAGAAGAACGCGTCATTGCCTTTATCAAAGCATTTGGCGAAAGCCTGCAACTTCCAACGTATGTAGATGAAGTGGGCAATGTCATTATTAAAAAACCCGCCAGCAAAGGCATGGAAGACAAAGTAACCATCGTGCTGCAAAGTCATTTAGATATGGTGCATCAAAAAAATGCGGATACCAATTTCGATTTTAATACACAAGGCATCGACATGTTAGTCGATGGCGATTGGGTGAAAGCAAAAGGCACAACTCTCGGTGCGGATAATGGTATCGGTGTGTCTTCTATTATGACGTTGTTAGCATCGACCGATATTCCGCATCCAGCCTTAGAAGCCTTGTTTACTATTGATGAAGAAACCGGTATGACGGGTGCTCTGTCATTAAAAGGCGGTTTGCTCGACGGTGAAATTATGTTGAATTTGGATACCGAAGAAGATAATGAATTGACCATTGGTTGTGCCGGTGGTGTAGACGTAACAGCTACCGGAACATATGCGCAGGAGTCACCGAAACAAACCCATGGTATGCGTATCGCTATCAAAGGCTTGACAGGTGGGCATTCCGGCATAGACATACACAAAGGCAGAGGCAATGCAAATAAATTGATGAACAGATTATTGTTGAATCTTTCATCACAATTTCAAATTGAAATCGCATCAATTGATGGCGGTAGTTTACGCAATGCCATTCCGCGTGAGTCAGTCGCTGATATTGTAACCACTGAAGACAACTTAAATACGGTAAAAAATTTTCTTGCCGAATATCAACTCATTCTTCAAAAAGAACATCATACAACGGATCCGAATGTGATTGTCACCTTCGAAAAAATTGACTTACCTGCGAATATATTCAATGCAGATTTTCATCAAAAATTACTCCGCATTATTTATACTTGCCCCTATGGCATTTACAGAATGAGCCCCGATATTGCGGGTTTGGTACAGACCTCAAATAATTTATCACGCGTGTTGGTAAAAGACGGAAGTTATTCTATTCAATGCCTCACCCGCAGCTCCGTTGATTCGGAAAAAACAGATTTGAGAGATGCGATTACAAGCGGTTTCGAGTTGCTTGGTGCCGAGGTGAGTTATGGAGGTTTGTATCCGGGTTGGGTGCCCAATCCTTCGTCTGAGATTGTCACCTTGATGAGTAATTTATACACGGAACTATTTCACGAAAAGGCGAAGGTCGATGCTTGTCATGCCGGTTTAGAATGTGGTATTCTCGGAACCAATTATCCTGACATGCAAATGATTTCATTCGGCCCGAATATTTACGGTGCACATTCACCCGATGAAAAAGTGCAGATTAGTTCGGTGCAAAAATATTGGGGTTATTTATTAGAAACATTGAAACGTATTCCAAATAAAAAGTAGAAAAATAGTTTGGGCGTTCCCTGAAGCAAAAAAACGGATGCCTTTTCTAAACATGATAAATATGTTATTTTTTTGCTTCAGGGCCGGGCTTTCCGCTCATACTCCGCATTCCGCTGCGCTTCATTTGCGTGGTATCCGCTGCAATCCCTCACGCAATCCGAGCGAGCAAAGGCAGCTATTCTTGTTGGTGAAGAACACCAACAAGGGCATAGATGAAAAAGTGCAGATTAGTTCGGTGCAAAAATATTGGAGTTATTTATTAGAAACATTGAAACGTATTCACAATAGAAAGTAGCTTTTGTTTTTTCAGTATTCCTTGTGACTGAGGTCCGCTTAGTGCCATCGCCACAAACGATGTAATTGACCGCGATTTCAATCCGGGGCTAAGGAAAATTTATATTGCTAAAATTTTTGGGCAAGAAATAGCAATAAGGTAACATTTGTCTTATTACATTTGGTTTTCAAAAAAATTATATCATGACAACACAAGAAGTAGCAAACCGCTTTAATGAATTGGCTCAGCAAGGGCAATTCGAAGAAATTTTAAAAGAACTCTTTTCACAAGATGCAAAAAGTATAGAACCCGCCGGCGCACCATTCGCACCGGCTGAAGGTCTCGAAGCCATCATTGCAAAAGGAAAAACCTGGAACGAATCTGTCGAGGAAATGCATGGCGGTTATACTGGAGCGCCTATTGTGGCCGGCAATTTTTTTGCTTGCACCATGGGCATGGATGTAACTGTAAAAGGGCAGCCAAGAATGAGTATGGATGAAGTAGCCTTGTATGAAGTAAAAGATGGGAAAATTATATCAGAACAATTTTTCTATTAGTCTCAACAAAATATTCAATCAAAAAACCTTCCCAAATTTTTTGGGGAGGTTTTTTGTTTTAGAAATTTGATGATCATTTAGAATGGCTAATTGGTTCCGAATACAATAAAAGCGTTAAGGCCCCTGCTTGTCTATTGGCGATTGTATGAGTGGTAGTTTTTATTGTCTAATTAATTCTCTTACAACCTTCATTTCAGGTTGGGTCATAATATATTTTTCAACTTTATTGTCATTAATAATAAACTCATAAAATACATCTGGTTCAACTCTCATCATTTGAAATTTAGTTTTTGAAATGGCTTTAAGTTCAAATCTTTCTCCGTCATCCGTTATTTTATAAAGTGTTCCATTTTCAGAAATCAGTTTAACTATTTTCCCTTTACTATTTTTATATTCACCAGCAAATTTATCCTTTTCTTCATTTTTAAGTTCAATGAATTTTATCGGCTCAATATTATAAAGCATTCGCCTCAAATCTGTTATTGGTATGTAAGTACTATCGTTGGTGGAATTTAAAAGTACTATGATGGTTTTATCATTTTGTGTATGTCTATCTATTAAGGTTCTATAACCAGGCCATCCACCTGTATGTTTTACTATATTTCCATAAACACCGTTGTCTTCTATAAACCAACCGAAGCCATAATCTGTTTTTGTTTTATCATTTAATTCAGATGAAGTGAAAACTTCGTTTTTACTTTCTTTTGAAATTAGTTTGTTTGTGTACATAGCCCTGTCCCATTTTAGTAAATCAACTGTTGTAGAATTTACAGTTCCGTCCCCAACAATGCCATCAAGCCATACAACCTGTTTAGTTTCGTTTAGGTCGTCTGGCAAGGAATATTTTTTCAAACTATCGGAATAAACATATCCATAAGCATAATTAGCAATTTTTTTAGGTGCGTATCTTCTTCTGTAAACAAAAGTATGTGTCATTTTCAAGGGCTTAAAAATAACTTTACTTAAATAATCTCCATAAGACATACTAGTTACTTTTTCAATTATTGAAGCTAAGAGAGCATATCCTGTATTACTATACTCCCATTTTGTATTAGGTTCAAATAATATTTTGGGTTTTTGCATTGCAAAAATTGAAATAATATCTTTATTGATTGCAATTTTACTTTTGTCAAAAACACTATCCATAACTTCCATATAGTCTGGAAGTCCAGAAGTATGATTAAGCAAATTTTTAATCGTTATATTATGATAGCTTGATAATTCGGGAAAGTAGTATGAAAGGTTGTCTTCGTATTTCAGTTTCCCATTTTCTTTAAGTATTACAATTGCCATTGCTGTAAATTGTTTTGATACAGATGCTAATTCAAAAATTGAATTTTCGTTTAGTTTTTCTTTTGTGCTTTCATTTGAAAAGCCAAAAGATTTTTTATAAATCACATTTCCTTTTTCAGCAATTAACACATTTCCATTAAGGGTTCCATTGCCATAATGGGAATTCAAGAAACTATCAATTTTTCGAACATTGTTTTGTCCAAATGTAATTTGTCCAATTAACAGAAGTGTGATGAAAGTTATTAGTTTCATTTAATTTTTTAGGTTAGGCGTTTCGATGAAATTGCCAATAACATTGCGATTCACATTGTTACAAGAATACATTAAATGTAACTCACTACAAAGTAAATTATTCAATGCTTCATATCCTAGTAATTCGGAATAGATCATATGAGTTCGAGTGAACGCTTGCTCCCGAGAAAACACCATATAATGGGCTTTCTAGCCAATTATTATCCGACAACAACCGTTTACTCCCGTTTACTTACGCATGTAAACGACTAAAATACGACTCGGTTTTTTACTCAACCCCATATTTGCATTGTCAATTCGGAATAAGCAAAACAGAAGCAACAAATACTAGTCCGCTTGCAAGATGTCCGCGAAAAACTGATGCGATTGAAATAAATTAAATTAATAATAAAAAAAAACCAAACACCATGTACGCATTAAAAAACAAAGTGCAATTAATCGGGCACTTAGGGAACGCTCCCGAAATCAAAAATTTAGAAGGAGACAGAAAAATGGCTAAGTTCAGCCTAGCGACCAACGAAAGTCATCGTAACCAACAAGGTGAAAAAGTGCAGGAAACACAATGGCATAACCTTGTCGCTTGGGGTAAGGTAGCCGACATCTGCGAGCAATATCTTTCCAAAGGCAGTGAAGTGGCCATCGAAGGGAAACTCACACATCGTGAATATACCGACGCAAACGGAGTAAAGAAATACTTCACCGAAATACAGGTCAACGAATTGTTGTTGCTCGATAAAAAAGTAATGGCTGATTAGCAGCGTTCAGCGTGTTCTGCCGGTTCAGCATGCATTTGCTTCAACTTAATTCAATTGGTGGGTTAGTAAGCAGGCAATGCAAATCGACATGTTGAATCGGCAGAACCTTTTTTATATTATATTTTAGCAGTAGAATGTATAAATACTGAAAGCATGAGTGACTCAAATAAATAGTCAACGAAACAAATTTGAAAAGCAGTCATCAAAAATAACCTTGTTTATTATTTTGCAAATTATTCCTAAGAAGTTTTAATTTCACATCGCAAACAACATTTGGGTAAGGACCAATTCAAAAGACAAACTCTCCCTTCCCCAAATTCTCAACAGATGAACGAACTGAATAAGATGAATTTAGACAACAACAATATCAATTTTAAACTAGCCTTCGACTTTGTCAATCATACAAACTGCTCGCTCTATCTCACCGGAAAAGCCGGAACAGGAAAGACAACCTTTCTGAAATATGTGAAACAGCATTGCCATAAAAATTTAGTCATTGTTGCACCAACCGGTGTCGCGGCCATCAATGCCGGTGGCGTAACGATGCATTCATTTTTTCAACTTCCATTCGGCCCTTACCTTCCCGAAGCCAGAACAGGATTTGGCCTGAATGAAGGAATCGTTGATAAAAATGCCTTGTTTAAAAATTTAAAAATCAATGGTACAAAACGAAAAATCATTGAGGAACTTCAACTCCTGATTATCGATGAAGTAAGTATGCTACGGAGTGATACCTTAGATGCGATTGATACGATTTTAAAAGTTTTTCGCAAAAACAAAAAACCATTTGGCGGTGTACAAGCACTCTTTATCGGCGATTTATATCAGCTGCCTCCGGTAGTGAAAGAC
>JANNYV010000660.1:0-1777 GCA_031410275.1 Bacteroidota bacterium | reverse complement strand
TACCAATTTTTGCAAATTAAATAAAGTGGAAACCCAAGCACTAAAAAAAGGGATAATAAAGTTTCGCGGGCAAATTTAATATCCTGAAAATTAAATTCAAGTAATGACATTCGACTGTTCATTTCCTGTGAACTTTGCGCCGTAAAAAACGAAGGATAAATGAAATGCAAAATGATGGCATGCAACAGCAAGACTAAAATAAACCCGACGCTGTATAACATAAATGACCTTACTTTATTAGTAAGTTGATGTTGAGTAAGCAGCAGAAATAAAATGGACGGAATAAATAAGTAACATGATTCTCGTGATAGACAAGCAACTAAAAACCATACGAAAAAAAGTAAATGCTTTTGTTTAAAAAATGCGATCAACGATAACAAGCAACATAAATAGGTAAGAGGTTCATCGTAAGTGTAATTGGTATTAAAGAAGGCACATAAAATAGTAAAACCTCCGTAAAATAATAGTTGGGCCATAATAGCTTCTACTACGGATAACTTTAATATTACGCTCAAATAAAAAACGGCTATACCGCAAAGAAAAAATAATATGAAATTGACAAGGACAAACGAAGTCCCAATTTCAATATGTAGCAATGAAGAAGTTTTTTCAAATAAAAATGTACTGAGTGGTCTTCGTGCAAATGCCGGCTCTTGTTTATGATAATCAACTGCTTCTCGTAGCACTTGTTGATCTATTTTATGCATTTCACTCTTGTTATGTTCATCCCAACGATTCAACATAGTATCAGTTCGTTCATTAAAATGAAAAAGAAATAAAATGAATATGCCAATGCATGAAACAAGTATACTGATGGTGATTTTCTTCATAGGATTGCTTAGAAATGGCATTAAACTATTAACTTATCGCTATTCGATGGCTATTCGATTCTAACAGTTTGCCGCTAAAACTAGTGCGGGCATTCAAAGGTAGAATGTTTGGATTAAGAATCAAAAGATGAATGAAGAAATAAATGATGAAAAAGTTACTTCACCCGGATTGGTTTTGAGCGGCTGTTAGCGGATGTGCTAATCTCAAATTCGTTCCTCCACAAAATACATATCCACTTCTCCCTTACCTTTTGTCATAATTTTTCCTCTATGCGTGCAGGCAAATTTATCTTTTACGAATTCATAAGTGCTTCCTGAGATATTTACTTTCCCTGCTTCACCGCTGCTTTCCATTCTATTAGCAAGGTTTACTGTATCCCCCCAAATATCGTATGCAAATTTTCTTACACCTACTATGCCTGCTACTACCGGACCGGTATTGATACCAATTCTAATTTCAAAAGGAAGTTCTCCTTTCGCCAATTTTTCTTTGTTATGATTGGTCATGAAATCTCTAATTTCTAACGCAGCGTGCACCACATCCTCTGCGTGTGAATTGTTTGAAACAGGTAATCCTCCTGCACACATATACGCATCGCCTATGGTTTTTATTTTTTCTACCCCATATTTATGAATGATATTGTCGAATGCAGAGAAACAGGTATCAATTTCCTTGACTAATTCTTCAGGACTCATCTTCTCGCAGATATACGTTAAGTCTTTAAAATCATTAAACATGACACAATTTTGTTTGGTTAGCCTCTAGAAATATTATCAGGGGACGGAATCAGCCTTCTCAAAAACCGGTTGACATATTTGGAACCTAGTTATGCTTAAATGCTACTAATTTTCCTGCTTAGCCAGACTATAACCAGACAGCAAACCTCCGGTGCCCGATAGGGAATTTGATTATAATACAGAAAAAGACAATTAGATTATGAGTTTTG
>JANNYV010000659.1:0-2887 GCA_031410275.1 Bacteroidota bacterium | reverse complement strand
TTTAAGCAAATATTAATTAGTTCCTACTGGAAAGCTTACACCTACATTTAAGCTAAAAGCTAAGTTTTTGTACCCTAAGCCTGCTTTCGAAACATCAGTAAAACTTTTACCTAAACCCGCATCAACATTCAACCATGTGCGAGACTTAATACGGTAATTGAAACCAGTACCAATAAGTCCGCCAATATCAGTTTTATTATAATAAGGTTGTCCGTCTGTTCCCATCACTTCGTCTCCACTTTTATGGTTTGCTCTTAGCAATGCTCCCACATAAGGGCCTACAAAAATCTTTGGACGGAATTGATTACCTGGATCACCAAAATAGTAGATTGCTGTAAGTGGCATCTGTACATAATTCAATCGGTTGATGTCTTCATTATAAGTATAAGAAGAGCCTAATTGCGTGAACATCAATTTTGCACCAAGTCCGAAATGGTCATTTACACTATAATTTAGAAAACCGCCAATTGATAAACCCAATAAAGCTTTGGTATTTGGAGCGGCTGTAAGTGTCGATACATTCATACCCGCCATTGGGCCGATTGACAAGGTTTGAGCAGAAATTAGCTTTGCATTAAATAATAATAATGCGAAAAGCAGTGTGATTTTTTTTGACATTTTCTTTGTGTTTTGTTTTAAATGAATACTGAATAATTACTAAGACAAAGGTGAGGACTCCTACAATGATATGTGTTACATAATATTAGGAATGAGTTATATCATTCACACATTTGAATTATTAACTATTTCTTTTCCACGATTTCGGGTTTTTCTTCTACTTCTTTTATCTGCTCCGCCAGTTCGATATATTCTTCTTGAAGTTCGTGTATCTCTAATTCTGTTTTATTTTCAACATTAATTTAAAACGCATTATTTTTTGAACGTAAGTATCGGTAGCGTTGCCTCTTCAACAAAATGCTTAGAAATACTGGTATTGAAAATCTTACTTAAAAATGATTTTTCATAGATTGCCAAGGCTAAAACATCGGTGCGGTGGGTTTGCATATAAGTTTCTAAACCTTCTACAATTCCTGTACGGTTGAGGTTTTTAAAGCTCACATCATCATTCTCAAACTCTTTTTCCAATTCACTTACTTGTGCTTGAACACCACTCCCTATGTTTAATTCAAAATACTCATGGATATGAATTACTTTGCAAGATGCACCCAAAGGTTGGGCGATATTTAATATTTTATGTGTTGCTACAATTTCATCATCTTCAAAATCGGCAGCATACATAATTGTCTGAGGAAGATTGATGGGTGTATTTTCGGGAATAAGGAAAACAGGGCATTCGACCGACTCAATGACACTTTGGGCATTGTTGTCAAGCCATCTATCTACTGCATTGGCTGTTCCTTTGGTAGCCATCACAATAAAATTGACATTCTCTACTTTAGCAGTATTGATGATGATGTTAGGTAAAATACCATATCCAATTATTTGAACAGTATTTTCGGCAAGTAAACCAGTATCTTCAATAAATTTATCGGTGAAAATTGCCAAATTACTTTTGGCATCTTCTTCGCTTTGCAAAACCGAAATTTCTGTATCGAATATTAATTGCTGTTCGGTAATTACTGGAATCGGAACTGGATAAGCATGCAACAATATTACTTTGGCATTCAATTGTTTTGCCAACATTCCTGCATATAAAGATGCGTGTATGGCATTATTGCTAAAGTCGGTGGGGAAAAGAATCGTTTGCATAGATTTGGCAATTAAAATAAACTGAAGTTTTAATCAAAAAAAATGGTGTAAATAATCATTTATGTGAATTGGTCAATAAATTGACTTTCTAAGTAAAATGAATTATTTACACCAATGAAAAGATTACTTTTTGAAAAAAATCATCGGTAATTTTGCTTCTTGAATAAAATGTTGAGTGATGTGGCTATTAAAAAGTTTACTAAAAAATGATTTTTCATAAACTGCTAAAGCCAAAACATCGGGTTTGTGCTTTTCTATATAAGTTTCCAAACCTTTGACGATTTCTTCACGATTGATATCATTAAATGAGATGTCAAAATTTTGAAATTCATCTTCCAGCTCTGCCACTGTCTGCTCGACAGTTTGGGCAACATTGAGTTCAAAATACTCATGTATATGTATGACCTTACAAGTGGCACCCAAAGGCTGAGCCATTGCTAAAACTTTGTAAGTAGCAGTGACTTCATCTTCTTTAAAATCAGCCGCATACATAATCGTCAGAGGTAAGCTAATTGGTGTATTTTCAGGAACAATCCAAACAGGGCATTTAGCTGCTTCCATTACAATTTCGGCATTTGTACCGAGCCATCTGTCAATCATACTTGAGGCACCTTTTGTACTCATTACTATCAAATCTGCGTTCACAGTATTGGCGATGTCAATTATTACATCTGATACTAAACCATATTCGACCATTTGTGTGACTTGCTCAAGAGGTAAACCTGTATTTTCGATAAATTTATCAGTAAAAAACTGTAAATTTTGTTCAGCATCTTTTCCTCGCTGCACAATCATGTCCTCTGTGTCATAATTCAGTTGAAATTCTGAAACAGCGGGTACGATAATTGAATAAATATTTAGCAAGATTATCTTTGCATCATATCGTCTTGCCAACATTCCTGCGTATTGAGAGGCATGAATGGCATTATCGCTAAAATCTGTTGGAAAAAGAATCGTTTCCATGGCTTTGATATTTTAAATTGATATAAATTAAAAATGACCATCAAATCTTACTTATAAAATGTAGGATTTATTGGTTAATTTTTCTCTGTGAAATGGATTTTCACGGCAGTATAAAGGTCAGCATCTTTGAGGGGGAAAGTATTACATAACTTTTAGGAATAGTTACATAATTCACACATTTGGCACAATGATTTGAAGGGCATCGGGCATGAGT
>JANNYV010000658.1:0-8339 GCA_031410275.1 Bacteroidota bacterium | reverse complement strand
TTATTTTCATCTCGATCAATATCAATCACAGTTGATAGACTTTGCTTTTTATGGTGCATATTATTTAGGTGCCTTAGGGTTATTTATTTACACTACTTTAAACGGTAAAGATTTGGTCGCACAATGGGGGTATAAAAAAAGTATCGTTTATGGATTGACTTTCTCTGCGCTGGGTGCTATTGCCATGATTATAGCTGTGAACGGAAATACATTTGGCGGTATGTTGATTGGTTTTTTTATTGTAGCCCTTGGGTTTTCATTACAACAAACTGCTGCCAATCCATTTGCACTTTCATTGGGTGATCCGGCGACCGGCTCGAACAGAATTAATTTAGGTGGAAGTATCAATTCATTTGGAACCTTTATTGGCCCTATCGTTGTTGCGCTGGCATTATTTGGTGTGACCAAGGCAAGCGATGATCAGGTAAATAGTTTAAGTCTAGATAAGGTAACGATATTGTATACGTTTGTCTGTGCATTGTTTTTGGGTGCCGCAGCGTTATTTTTCTTTTCAAAAAAAGTACCGGCCGGTATCAATGAAGAGCGAACTGAAAAAGCAAATAAAGCATTGATGGCTTTATTGATCATGACCGTGTTATTGGTTATTGTATTTATTCCTGTGTTTATGAGTTATAAAGAAGAAGCGGTTGATGATATTGCAAAAAAAGCATTGGAACTTACTCGGATGCGTTGGTTGCTTTTTGGTTTGGGTATTGTATTGGTTACCATTTTAGTTTCTTATTTCAGTGCCAACAAAAATAGTGAAGGTTGGGGTGCTATGAAGTACCCTCAATTGGTATTAGGGATGCTTGCCATTTTTGTATATGTAGGTGTTGAAGTTGCCATCGGAAGCAACCTGAGTGAATTGCTGAAACAGCCGCAGTTCGGAGGTTTTGAGGCATCGCAAGCGGCTCCTTATGTATCGATGTATTGGGGAAGTTTGATGATAGGACGATGGGCAGGCGCCATTAATGTATTCAGACCGGAGAAGACGTTGAAAAATATTTTATTACTTGTGATTCCACTGATTGCCTTCGGCGTGGTTATAACAATTAATACCATTGCGAAAAGTGATATGGCTCCGCTTTATTGGTATGTCGTGTGTGTATTGATTTTGGTTCTTGCATTTTATATCACGCAAGACAAACCTGCACGAACTTTATTGGTATTTAGTTTACTTGGTATCGCTGCTATGTTGGTGGGCATTTTTTCAGAAGGAAAAATTGCTACCTATGCATTTTTAAGTGGAGGACTTTTTTGCAGTGTCATGTGGCCTTGTATTTTTTCGTTAGCGACAGCGGGTCTTGGAAAATATACCACACAAGGTTCGGGCTTTTTAATTATGATGATCTTGGGCGGAGGTATTATACCGCCGATACAAGGTAAGCTCGCCGACCTTTTGCAAAGTGGAAATACAAATGTTGGTTTTGGTATTCATACTTCGTATTGGATAACAGTTTTGTGTTTTATTTATTTGGCGGTTTTTGCATTTGCAGTAAAAAATATTTTACGTAAACAAGGAATTGATTACGATGCAAATACTGAGGCCAGTCATTAATCATTTGAATCATTCGGTAGTGAACCGATTAATTTTTAATTATCATTATCTCTTGAACCATATAAGACAAAGAAAACATAAGAATACACACATAGCTAATCCCTATGTGATACTCTTAGTGACCTATTGTGTCTATGTGGTTTGAAAATTAATGATCACTCTATTTTATAACAAACGTAAGATGACTCTTTCATAATATGCAATACAGTATCGGAATAGATATAGGCGGCACAAATTCCGTGATGGGAATAGTAGACAAAAAAGGAATGATTCTTTTTGAAGATGAGGTAGTCACTAAAAACTATCCTGATATCAATGATTTTATTGATGCCATTTATTCAAAATTAGTTCCTGAAATAAATAAACTGGGTATCGAAAATTTTAAAGGTATTGGTATCGGTGCACCGAACGGAAATTATTATAACGGCAGTATCGAATTCGCACCGAATCTGATTTGGAAAGGCATTATTCCCTTGGCTCAATTGTTTCAGAAAAAATTTAATTTAGAGTCTGCTGTTACCAATGATGCGAATGCAGCTGCCATTGGTGAAATGATGTATGGTGCCGCTAAAGGTATGAACGATTTTATTATGGTCACACTCGGAACCGGTGTAGGCAGTGGCTTTGTAGCAAATGGAAAAATGATTTACGGGCATGACGGGTTCGCAGGTGAGTTAGGTCATACCATCGCGATACGTGATGGACGTATATGCGGATGCGGACGCAAAGGTTGTCTCGAAACGTATACATCAGCAACAGGCATTGTGCGAACTGCACATGAATTTTTAGAAACAAAAGCAGACGAAAGTCTGCTGCGAAATATTGAATCATTGACATCCAAAGATATTTATGAGGCGGCCTTGAAAAATGACAAACTCGCTCTCGAGATATTTGATTATACCGGAAAAATTCTTGGACAAAGTTTGGCAGATGCAGTGGCTATTACAAGTCCGGAAGCGATTATACTTTTTGGTGGACTTGCACAAGCCGGGCATTTTATTTTTGATCCGGTAAAAAAATATTTAGAAGAATATCTGTTAGTCATTTATAAAAATAAAATAAAATTGCTGCCTTCGGAATTGAAAGAAAGTGATGTGGCGATATTGGGTGCGGCGGCATTGGTTTGGAATTAATGAATGAAAGCTATTAGCTATTAGCTTCTGGCTGATAGCTTTTGGGAATGCCGATAATTGTTTGTTTTATCCCCATCAGCTCGCGTGGAACCGCTGTTGGCGGTAGGGTTAATCCTCATTTATTATCCTTTGAATGGCTTTTAGTATACTTATATGTTTTTGTCTGGATACTATCCAAATTATTACCAAAATAAATATTAAGATCACCTGAACTAAAAATAGTTCATTCCAATTATTTTCATAACTTGAACTTCTAAATATTTTACGATATAATCCACCAATCACTAGAATAGAACATAGGGTATTTAATAATGTAACTACGTTAGTAATTATTCTAGAAACATATACCCTTTCAATTTCAATTGTAACATTTATTAAGTTTTCTCTTTTAATTAATTCAGTATGTGCTTTATTAAAAAGTACTGTATTGCTACCTTTGAATCTAATCCCACTATCATAATATTCGTTTATTTTAATTGTATCTTCTGTTACGGTTACATAAACTTCATCTTCTTCATCAATTGGTTCAAGGCATTCAAAATTTCGAGATAAAATATCCCATTTATTATTTAGAATCATTTGGTAGGTAAAAACCTCCTTTCGTCCAGTCAAGCAACAATATATATAATTGTAGAATTCTATCAATTGGAAGATAATTTATTTAATAAGATTTGTTCTTTCGAGCCAAGATTAGTACTTATTTGCTTTAATATCAAAGTCTCTCGATTTTATTTTCTCTTTCACGGCGAGTACCTTACCACCAACTAATAATTTATACAGGTATTTTTCACTGCAGCGTTACCTAACTGAATTTTAATATCTCTGCTACGCCGGTGGTGTGTCAACATGAAAATGTCGTATGCGTGAGGGATGGTAACGAAAATCCTTTTGCTTTAACGCTGGTAAGGTTATAAGCCTTGTGGTAAGTAAACCCCTGGCAGCGTTTAAAAGCAAAAGATTGTAGTGGACAGCCCGACCCCGAAGCAGAAAAACATGAGAACCATGAAGGCATCAGAAGACATTTGTTTTTCGCATTCGGGGGCACGCCCAATAATAATTTAAACTTGACATGATACTAGAAATGAATTCGTTTAGAATTTGTAAGCGGCGAAAATAATAATCATATAAATCTTAAGATAAATTATGTAAAGCATAGCATGATTATCTTATGACCTTTGCATTGAGAAGAATATTATAAATTATTAAAAAAGAATATCATGAACAAACTAATTATTTTTATGGCTGCGACGTTGATAACGGGCAGCATAAATGCACAGAATACAACTGTAAAAACTGTCGCTAACCTTGATCACCCTGAAAGTATAGTGGCTTGTAAAAAGCATATCTATGTTTCTAATGTTGGCGCGCAGTTAGATCCAATGGCCAAAGATGGGGACGGTTATATCAGCAAAGTAAACCGGAAGACCGGCGAAATTGAAAAATTAAAATTTATTGATGGCCTGAATTCACCTAAGGGTATGTATGTAAAATGCCATACACTTTATGTAGCGGATGTAGACAAAATTGTTGGGTATAATTTAAAGACCAATAAAAAAGTATTTGAAAAAGATATGTCGGCATATGGCGTTACCTATTTGAATGATATTACACGCGCCCGCCGGGGAATTTATGTGACCTCTACAGATAGAAATAAAATATTCCGGGTAAGACCTAATGGTAAATCAAAAGAGGTTGCACTTAAGAACAGCAGTTTGAATAATGTCAATGGAATTTATCGTCGTCCATGGGGTCGTGTATATGTCGCTAATTTCGGTACCGGTAATAATGGAAATGGCAGTGTAGGGCGTTTTGGAACGATGCGTAAAAAATATAAAACCATCAAACCCGCCGGTATCAATGATGGATTGGTTTCCCGTCATGGAAAACTTTATATCACAGATTGGGTCAATAAAGAAGGTGCGAATGGCAGGGTTGTCGTGTACAATAAATGGAATAAAAAGGTACGCGTACTTGAACTTCCCGTTGCCATCGGCGGTCCATCTGATTTGTTTGTAGACAGGAAGTATAAAAAATTATGGATACCCTCTATGACGGATAATAAAATTGTGTCGCTTAATCTCAAGGATTTAAAAAGCGTGCCATTGGATAAGAATAAAGAACCGGTAGTATCGCTTAAGTAATTAGAAAGAAGTTTATAAGTGGAAGGTTTGGTGGCGGGTCAATGTTGATCCGTCATCATAGTTTTAGGTGATTCCAAATGCCCGGTGCTCCATATCCGGGAATGCAAAACATATACAGTTTACTATTACCGTCAGGCTTTGCGAAGCAACCAAATTGAAGGTAAACAGTTTGAATTTGAAGAAAGCTATGGGCTATTCGCTACTAGCTATTCGCTTTTGATTTATCTTGGGCATTTGTATTCAGCTATAAGCTAATAGCCATTCGCTTAAGATATTTAGAACCTATGTATTTACTACCTGCTTTAATTACCTTTATTATTTTATCCTTTATTGTGCTTTATGGTTTTGCAAAAGCTCAACCTGAGATACGCGAATTAGAATTAGAAGAAGAGCAACGTGAGCAATTAAGTTTTATTCATCAGTCCCCAAATTTTGAGCAATTATCGAAAGGATGGCATGAGCAGTTGTTGCATTTTGTTCCCTTTTATGCAGCACTTAATGATGAAAACCAAACACGGTTTAGAGAAAAGATGTTGAGCTTTCTTCATCGTATCAATTTTATTCCAATTGATTTTACGCTAGTAGACAATGATTATTTATTTGTAGCTTCGAGTGCGGTGATGCCCATTTTTCATTTAGATAATTGGATGTATCCGTCGCTTCGAAATGTGGTGTTGCATAATAGAGCCTTAGGTACATTCGAAGATCATGAAGGGAATGAATTGTACACCGCAGGCTTGGTCAATTTTAATACAGCACCTGATACGGTGCATCTTTCACGCCCTGTATTGTGGAATGACTTTCATTGTGATACCGCATCCAATGTGGCCTTGCATGAATTTATGCATGTGATTGATTCGCAGGATAAGCAAATGGATGGTGTACCTGGTTTATTGATTGATAAAAAATATATTGAGCCGTGGATTAAATTAATGTTGACAGAAATGAAGGGTGTGCTAGATGAAAAATCAAATATTGATTCATATGCAGGCGAAAGTCGCGCTGAATTTTTGGCGACTGTTTGTGAATACTATTTCAAGCAACCAGCTGAGTTCAGAATACAACACCCTGATATGTGTGATATGATGGATAAGGTATTTAAATAGCTGGTATTCGATGTTCGATATCCGATGTTCGGTATTTAGGAGTAGTAATACCTGCGCCGAATAAATGAAAGTGCCAACACAACCATATTTAAAATAAGCATGAACAAAAAAACGATTACCTTTATTTCAATCTTTATTTTTATGATTACAACTAATTCACAAGCACAGCCTTTACAAACTGTTCCAAATGTTGACTTGAATAAATATGCGGGAAAGTGGTATGAAATTGCATCTTATCCGCAACGATTTCAGAGAGGCTGTCATTGCACAACAGCCGAATATACGTTGAGTGAAAAGGGCTATGTGATAGTTGAGAACCGTTGTAACAAAGGCAGTATGACCGGCAAACAATCTTACATTAAAGGGAAAGCTTTTGTTGTAAAGAATTCAGGTAATGCAAAATTAAAAGTCCAATTCTTTTGGCCTTTCACCGGGAAATATTGGATAATTGATTTAGCAGATGATTACAGCTATGCAGTTGTTAGCCATCCGAATAAAAAATATGTATGGGTTTTATCTAGAACATCTAAAATGGAAGATACAGTTTATCAGCAGATTATTTCCAGACTCAAAGCCAAAGGCTTTGATTTATTGAAACTCCAAAAAACTCAGCAACAGTAATTCGATGTATATTGGGATTGACAAGTTATCATCAGACAAATGGCAAGGCAGCAGCTAACATATGGCAATAATACAATAACGGCAGAGTGGCAATACTGCCGCTTGCTATTATTTGTATCAAGCACCAATAATGCATGCTAATGTGGCAACAAATTCAACACAAGAAAACAAAATAATGTTGCTAGCGAAGAATACTAACAAAGACAGAAGAGTTCTTCATTATCTAACCCCCAATCATCAAACTTCTTTACTTCTTCTTTTTATATCGAACCAGCACTTCAGCAAATACCGGATGATGTGCAATTTCACGATCGATATATTTTAAGGCACTTATTTTTTTGCTGTTTTCCATCAAGGCATTTTCTAATTGTATGACGGCCTCTTTGGTTTTGCCTTGTGACAATAAAATGGCTGCTTTGTAATACACAAATTCTGTTTTATGTCCACAATGTTCTTCTGCAATAGCCAATTGTGAAAAGGCTTCTTCAAAATAGTTAATCGTATACAAGGCCTTCACTAAGGCCTGCCATGTAGATTTAATATCCGGGCGAAGTTGTACTGCATTGAGATAACAAATCATCGCTTCCTTGTCGGCATTCATTTCCATTAAACAATTACCTAGCGCCAAACAGTAGGAGGCATTATTCTTATTAATATGCAAGGCTACTGAATAAGCCTTGATTGCCTTTTCCCATTGCGACTCTTTTGTATAAGTTTCACCGATTCTGTAAAAAATCTGATCGTCCTGTGGATTTAATTGAGACGCTTTCCTGTAGTATTGACGGGCTTTGGAATATTGTTTTTGTTTATCCCAACAATAACCGATGGCATCTAAAATAACATCTTCCGGTTTGGCAATAGACAAATGCATTTCCAACACTTCAATGGCTTTGTCATATTTTTTGAGTTGCATATACGCATCACCTTGGTTACGGTATGCGTACTCAAACTTATCATCAATAGCCAAACAATAATCATAGGCATCAATTGCTTTTTCATACAATTTTATACCTTGATAGGCAACCCCCAAATTATACCAAGCCATGGCATTGAACGGGGTTTCTTCAATAATTTCCTGATGCAGTTTAATACTGTCTTCGTGTTTATTATTTATTTCCGCCCAAAAACAAATACGCAATAAGGCATCTTCGTTGGTTGGTTCGTAAGTGAGAATTCGTTTGAGTGTAGAATAAACTTTATCAAATTCTTCTAGCTCATCATAAATTTCGGAAAGCTCTAGCAGGATATCCGTCTTATCGACGCTATCAAATTTGTCTGCATTTTTTTCTAATATATCAACGGCTTCAGAAAATCTGTTTTGCTCAAGGAAAATATCGGATTGTAAAAAAATAGATTCAATATTATTCGGGTCTACTTCGTCGAGTTGATCTAACACTTTTAATGCCTGTCCGTATTTTTTTTGATCCATCAACCATTCGGCTTTTCGTAAAAGAAGACTTGAGGAGAAAGGGAACAGTGTGGTCGCAACTTCACAAGCGTAGGTAGCATTTTCTTTTTCGTTGTTGGCTTCGAAGTAATCGATGAGGTATTCGAAATCGTCTTCGGAGAGGAGACCGTGAGATTCACCTCTTTTCATACGGTGAAACTCAATGATGAGATTTTCTATATCACGAAAGTCGTCGTCAAAAAAATCGTCGTTAAACATATCTATTTCAATTTCGTTAGGGTAAAGTTAGAATAAACGTGGAATATGTTTCTTTTTTTTATTTAAAATTAATTCGGTATTCGTTTTTTTTTGGTTGCGGGTTAGTAAGTTAGG
>JANNYV010000657.1:0-2784 GCA_031410275.1 Bacteroidota bacterium | reverse complement strand
TTTTGTCAAGAAAAAAGTGGGAAATATAATGGAGAACCTAAAATTTTAAGGTCAGTAGTATTTTCCAAATTTAAACAGATATTGCGAAAATTTGAATTGCACCCCATTGCAATTGCATTCCAGTTTGAATACTATTGACCTTAAAATTTTAGGTTCTCCATTATATTTCCCACTTTTTTCTTGACAAAAAAGTGGAGCAAAAAGTCAAGACTGACAAAAAATTGGCTAAAAATCTTCTTTCATGACGAAAATGAAAAAGCTATGTGGCAATTGACCTTACTTATTCTTGGGTAGTTAGATTAAGCAGACAAACTTCATTTAGCTGCATGCAATGGTTTTCATTTTTTTCGCCATTCAAGAAGATTTTCTTAACGCCATTTTTCTAAGGTCAATGAAATGTACGCGTCTTAATAAAAAAATGCAACGGAAATTTGAAATGCACCCTTGCAATACAGTCGTACAAAATTTAAAAATAATTTTTCTACCTTTAATAAAAATAAGGTAATGAAAAAATATTTTCTTTTGCTAATTTATTTCTTACAGTCAATATCTTCATACGGTCAGATTCCGACGCTTGGGCTCACACATTATTACCCATTCAATAGTAATACACTCGACGCCGTTGGAACACTAGATGGAGTACCTGTCGGAATACCCCTGTATGCAACAGATCGGTTTGGAATTGTGAATGCATGTTATAATGTGATTGATGAAACAAATCATATCAATCTGCCTGCTGATGTTTGGGTGTCGGGCGATTATTCAATCAGTGCCTGGGTCAACATAAAACAAATTACGCAATGGCCGCGTCTCTTCGATTTTGGAAATGGGTACACAATAGATAATGCCGTAGGTAAAATTTCGAACAATGGAAATTCTTGTCCAACCATGGAATATTATATCACATCATCATCAGGCAGTTGGTTTTTAACAACCACTTTGTTAAACATAAATACTTGGTACCATTTGGTCTATATTCAAAGTGGAACGACCATGGAAGTATATGTGAATAATGTTTCGGTTGGAATTTATACCGGAAGTATTCCACCGCAAAATGTGATAAGAACAAGTAACAAAATTGGTGGTAGCAATGCACCGTTAAACGATCCAACCAAAGCGCATATCGATGACTTTCGAATTTATAACAGAGCCCTAGAACCTGAAGAAGTAGGTATGTTGTATAATGAAACGCATACGATTGCTAATTCAATTGTTGAAACTTGTAATGAAACAAAAGTTGAATTGTATCCGAATCCAACAAATGGAATATGTACATTGAATAACAAAGGTGAACTGGGAAACGGAGAATTTATTTTATATAATTTATTTTCGCAGCGAGTCTTATCTCAAAAAATAAAGCAAGGATTGAATACAATTGATATGACCAACCTTTCAAAAGGTGTTTATAGTTACCAAATTTTAGCGCATGGTAAAAATAATACTATTGGTAAAATAGTATTAAAATAGGTTTATTTTAAAATGCTCTACTCACTCCTATAACCCATCGAAAATCAAATTGATCGGGTTTTGCAAATGGAGGCGTGCTTATAAAAAACGGAAAATCCAAGCGTACTGTGAACGGATTTATTTTTTCCAATGCCCCAATTTTTTTAAAGGTAAGTGCGGCACCCATTCCGGCATCTGCTCGAAGCTTGCTCCATTCATTTAGCGGTGTCAGTATCGTAATATCATCATCATCTAATATGCCTCGACTGATACAACCTGCATCACCAAAAAGATAGGTATCTAAATGAATATAATCCCTGATTATGTTTGGTCTGAATTTAAATAATCTGTCAAATTCTATTTCTGCACTGAGCGATGCACCACTTTGTCCTTTATAATTGATATACTTCCCGTTTGCATTTTCTTCAAGCGCATAATAGCCTGTATATCCGCGGAGATTAAGGCCTCCGCCTGCATGGAGATTCGAAAAATTATATGATGAAAAACCACCGAACTCAAGAGGAATAATTCCTTGTGAACGGGTAAATTTATTTTCCATCATTTCTTCAGGGTTTGCACCTTGCAAAAATAAAGCGCTCTCATTCGGAATATCATTCCCCATTCCCAGCCGAGCAAACGCTCTTGTACTGATGTCTAATTTTTTCCAACTTTTTTTATTGTTAAGCTCTGCTTGAACATAAGAATAAGTATAGGTAAATGGAGTTCGTACTGTAAGTTTTATGACACCGGTTCCTATTTTATAATGGTAAGGATGATTCAATTGAAGTTGCAAATACGAATTTCTTTTCGTGTCTCGTTCACCATTTGAATAGCTGCTCCATTCCACAGGATAAAATAAATAAGCTTTACTCACATTGCTTTTTCTATACAAGGTTGTGAACTCAATTTTGAAGTTGTCGTTTCCTTTGAAATTATACGATGTATACAAACTATGCTTTGCAAATCCATCCATGTTGCGGGTTTCGAACCCCCAGTTTATTTTTTTACTAATCATTTTCAAGGGCGTTTCATAACGCAATGTATAATCAATCATAGAGGCGTTGCTCCACCAATCTTCTCCTTCATACGCTCTGTATTTTAAATTAGAAAGCAAACGAGTATTCAACCAAACAGTACCGTAAAGTTTATGCATAAAATTCATATAGCTGCCATCAAGATGCAAACCAAGTTTCATTCCGTCAACAGAATTCCACCAAATATCCGGTCTCCAAAAAGCATTGTATTTTTTCCAATTGGAAGTATTGTTGATATAATTTTCAAATCGTAATGAAACGGATTCAGGTGCTAATTTTCTTCCGGGCCGTTTATAATTATTCA
>JANNYV010000656.1:0-4841 GCA_031410275.1 Bacteroidota bacterium | reverse complement strand
CTGACTGGACAAATTTTGTACCGGATACAAATGCATATGCTGAAGGAATAGCACCGGCAATACCGGCATCTGTTAATAATGTTGCAAGCAATATGACTGTAAATGTTTATCCAAATCCTGCAAAAAATATGACCACAGTTTCAGTTGATTTGAAAGAAAGTTCAGATGTTACATTGACCATTACTGATATCAACGGGAACGAAATATTGACACAAAATCAAAAAATGAAAGTAGGCCCTAACCAAATCAATATTGATACACAAACAATCGCAAACGGACTTTATCTTTTAAAATTAAATGGCGAACATTTTACAAATGTGACCAAACTAAGTGTGATTCATTAATCACAGCTTTCTGAATTTTTATATATTTTATATGAAGGGGCCAATAGTATTGGTCCCTTTTTATGTTTATAAAAGTGAATGAAAATATGAATGATAATCCGTTAAACTACACCAAAATGTCCATGAGATTGCTTCGTAGTATGATACTTCCTTTTTTGAAATGCCCTCACTGGAAATTTTAGCAAGATAGAATAACTATTGAAGCATCTTCAAACTCGTGTCGTCATTGCGAGGCTCCGCGAAGCAATCTAAACCGGCCGTGAAGGGTCAAGAATTTTTGATGCATTTTTAATGATGAGTATTGGAAATTTTAATTTGTATGATCATCAGTAAAGCAACATAAGTCAATCAACAATTATAACTATTTCAAATTTTGATTGGTGAAGCTAATTTCTCTCCTTCTCATTGTAATACGCCGACATTTTTTGCTCATCGAACGGTACCCGGCATATCAATTTAGTTTACGTCGCGTAAGGGATTGCAGCAAAAAGCCCGGACCATACGTCCGCCTCGGCGTATGGGAGGACTTGTAGCGGAAAGCCCGCTCACCAAGGCTTTGGGAGGTGATACGCCCAATAAAAAATAAGAGTACATAACCTTAACGTAACGATTTGATAAAATTGGTAACATTAAGATAATACTAAAATAATGAATAAAATTTCTTTGTATGTAATCTTTGCGTTCATAAAACTAAAATTATGAAACGAAGAACTACCCATTCATTTACAAACATTGCATTTACCTGCCTGTTAAGCATGCTTTGTCTTTCGACCTTTGCGCAAGAAAAGCCCGAAACCATTGAAGACAAAATTGATACGCTCTATCAACGAACAGAATCCCTAGGGCATGATGTTGACTATTTTAAAAAACTTAAATTCAGCGGATATGTACAAGCTCAGTTTCAAATGGCAGATACTGCCGGTGCTATGGGTAATAACTTCGCAGGTGGTGCGTTTGATACCTATGTAGACAACCGTTTTTTAGTGCGTCGCTCTCGTATAAAAGCCACATATGATAACCTTGATGAATTCGGAAATTCCATTACCCAGATTGTATTGCAAATGGATTTGTTTTCAGGAGGAACGGCTGTGCTTAGAGATTTTTACGGGAAATTTACAGACCCATGGACAAGATGGTTCGGTATTAAGGCCGGTGCTATGGATCGTCCTTTTGGTTATGAGGTAACCTACACATCAGGTACTCGTGAAACACCTGAGCGTGGACGTATGAGTCAATTATTATTTCCGGGTGAAAAAGATTTTGGTGCTCAATTTGTGATACAGCCTGTGAAGCAATCGCGGTTCAATGTATTTAAATTAGAAACCGGATTATATAACGGAACGGGTGTGTTGAATAATGATTTTGACAAACAAAAAGATTGGATTAGCAGACTTTCATTTTTCAAAGCGAATGTCAACGAAACAATTAAATACAGTGGTGGAATCAGCTATTATAGTGGTGGGCATAAATATGGCACAAAAAAGAATTATGAATTTGGAGAAGGAACAGATACCATGGGTGTTAAAACAATAGGCTGGCTTTTACGAGATTCAGCAGCAACGAATATTTCAAAAATTGGTAAGGCACAATTTTATGGTGCAGATGCGCAAGTAAGTGTTGATTGGAAAGCCGGATTAACTACCTTTCGTGCCGAGGTGATTATGGGGCAACAACCGGGTACTGCAAAATCAAGTGGAACACCGCGCACGCTTGTTGCAGAAGATTTGTATCTCAGAAAATTTAGCGGCGCTTATTTTTATTTCGTACAAAACATTTTACATACCCACCATAATATTATAGTAAAATATGATTGGTATGATCCGAATACTGACGTGAAGGGAACTGACATTGCATCGAACCCTGCGGCAAAAGCACCGGGTATTTTACCACTCACATCATCTGATATTAAATTCACTACATTGGGCATTGGATATTTGTTTAACTATGATCAAAACTGGAAATTTTTAGTGTACAAAGATTTTGTAACCAATGAAAGTACAAACCTTACCGGATATAAAAGCGATATCAAAAAAGATAATATCCTTACCTTCAGAATTCAATACACATTTAATAAATACTAAAAAAAAATAAAACGACAAACATGAAACGAATTATCATAGCATTAGTAGCACTTACATCAATTGTGAATGCACAAACAATAAAATTAAAAGGAAGCGATACAGTTCTTCCATTGGCTCAAAAAGAAGCAGAGCAATATAATAAAACGGGGAAAGGAAAAGTAAGTGTAACCGGAGGCGGCAGTGGCGTTGGCTTGGCAGCATTAATAGACGGCACAACTGATATTGCATCGAGTAGCCGCAAAATAAAAATGGATGAAAAATTGAAAATGCAGGATGCCGGAAAGAAATACAAAGAAGTCATTATTTCGAAAGATGCATTGAGCGTAATTGTGAATCCTGCAAATCCTATTCAGCAATTAACACGTGAACAAATTGAAGGCATCTTCACAGGAAAAATCAGCAATTGGAAAGAAGTTGGTGGCAGCGATTTAAAAATCGTCGTGTATAGTCGCGAAACAAGCAGTGGTACTTATGAGTTCTTTAAAGAATTTGTAATGAGCCGAAAAAATTATGCAAGCAGTGTTTTAAACATGCCTGCTACGGGAGCCATTGTGCAAAGTGTTGGACAAACAAAAGGCGCAATTGGTTATGTAGGAATGGCTTATGATAATGCATCAGTTCGACAATTGAAAGTAAGTTATGATAAAGGCAAAACTTATATCATGCCATCTATGGCGAATGCAAAAAACAAAACTTACCCTATCATTCGGCCCTTATTTTTATACTATAACGTAAAAGATGAAGCGAAGATAAAACCGTTTATCGATTTTTGTTTAAGTGCCGAAGGACAGCAAATTGTAGAGAAGACGGGGTATGTACCTTTGAATTAGATGTCAGATGCTAGATGTTAGATGTTCGGAAATTCTCTGGAAATTTAACACTACTACTGAACATTATAAATTGGGTCTCTCTGCATTTCCTGACATCTAACATCTAGCATCTAACATCTAACATCTTCAATCAACATAGCAACTTATAGCTTTCAATATAAATGTTTAAACAATTCAGTAGAAAAATACAAGTATTATTATTAGCACTGTGCAGCATTGTAACCAGTGTGACTGTGATATTGATTATTATTTTTTTGTTTAAGGAAGGCATTTCATTTTTTGTGATGAAGCCGACCGAAGAAGGATATGCTTTGGTTGTAAACACCAATAATAATTTAAAAAGTATCAGTCCTGAGTTATGTAAAAAAGTATTCGATCAGGAAATTGTGAATTGGGATAAACTCGGCGAACGTAACATGCCGATTCAATTATTGAACTCTGATGAGATTGCCAACTTATATTCTGAAGAAGCAATCGGTGCTGAGATGGAATATTTGGATACTTGCTACAACAACTATATTTCAACACATGAAGGTGTGTTTGCAGTGATGCCCAAGAATTATATTACTTCAAAATTTAAAGGACGTATTGTTGAGGTTGAAGAAAATACATTGGGCTCATTTGTCAAAGGAAGGGAATGGTTTCCGACTGCCAAACCCATTGCACAATTTGGAATACTACCATTATTATTAGGAACAATTTTAGTAAGTCTTGGTGCCATTGCCATTGCCTTACCATTTGGTTTGGCATGTGCAATTTATATGTCAGAAATTGCAAAGAAGCGACGACGAAAAATGATGAAGCCGCTTGTTGAATTATTGGCAGGTATACCAAGTGTGGTGTATGGTTTTTTTGGATTGATAGTCATTGTTCCATTGATACAAAAATTATTTCATTTAGATGTTGGTGAAACGGCATTAGCAGGTAGTATTATATTAGGTATTATGGCATTGCCAACTATTATTACCATCAGCGAAGATGCCTTGCGCAATGTACCCAATGCGATGCGCGAAGCAAGCTTAGCAATGGGTGCAACCAAATGGCAAACTATTTACAAAGTGGTAGTTCCTTATGCTATTAGTGGATTGACGACTGCTGTTGTGTTGGGAATTGGAAGGGCGATTGGAGAAACGATGGCAGTACTTATGGTTACCGGAAACGCAGCGAATGTGACGTTTAATTATTTAAAACCGGTTCGCACAATTCCTGCAACCATTGCGGCGGAATTGGGTGAAGCACCGAGCGGTGGTATACATTTCAAAGCACTTTTTGCATTGGGATGTATTTTGTTTTTAATAACCATGTCCATTAATTTATATGTCAATTTTGTTTCGAAACGAAGAGGTGTGAAGGCGTAAGGCTTAAGTCGTAAGTCATAAGTCATAAGTCATAAGTCGTAAGTCGTAAGTCGTAAGTCATAAGTCGTAAGTCATAAGTCGTAAGTCATAAGTCATAAGTCGTAAGTCGTAAGTCGTAAGTCGTAAGTCGTAAGTCATAAGTCATAAGTCGTAAGTCGTAAGTCGTAAGTCATAAGTGATAAGTCATAAGTCGTAAGTCATAAGTCAATAACCCCTTAACTCAATAAC
>JANNYV010000655.1:0-2114 GCA_031410275.1 Bacteroidota bacterium | reverse complement strand
AATATTATGTTACATTTATTTTATAATAATCATTGAGTCCTACAACCTGTAATTTTAAATAAACGAATTCATTCCCTTTCTTGCTATTGGATTTGAAAATTCAGAATTATTAATTTTAAACGAAGTTCCGCACAAGTATTCAAAAAATATGTAGGTTTGCAACGCATTATGAGCCTTCAGCCTTTCCTTATTCTTCATTCACGCTGCGTCCTTTTATCATTCGTCTGTTGTATCGGACTTCATTCTTGTGAAACAAATCATGCTGATAATTTACATGATGTAAATATTCCAATTGTAAAAACGCCAGAAATGAAAATAGAGAACATGGTTCATTTTCTGACAACAACATTTGACAGTGCGTCATCAAAAACGCTTGTCATCGCAGGCGATACTTGCAGGCATATTGAGGAATTAAAAAGATCATATGCCTTACATAAATTCCTTCCGTTTTGGATGAATGAAGAAGGTATTACTCAAAACGTTTCAGATTATATTATGGTATTAAACAATATCAGGTATGATGGACTGAATGCAGAAGATTATCAATTAAATAAAATTGAAGCATCGCTGAATGACATTAAGCAAAACAAAACAGCAGCAGCAACTATCAACGACTTTGAACTTCTAGTGACCCAATCATTTTTAAAATTATCGAATGATATGATGTTGGGCAACGATACTTCTTCATTGCACAAAAAGGATTGGAAAAATAAAAACGATAGTCTTGTTGATGTTGCCACCATCCTTTGTAAAACAATCGAACATAATGATGTTGTACAAGCGGTCAATTTGATGCGACCAAAACATAGGTATTACAAAGCGTTTCTGAAAGAATATAAACGGCTCGATGAACTAAAAATAAATGGTGGTCTTGCACAAATCAATATATCAACTGATAGTATTGCATTCGATGCGACAGACAAAAATATTCCTCCATTGCGAAAACGTTTACGGAATGATATTGGTATCCCAACCGATACATCTTCATTACTATGGACACAAGATTTGGTGAATGCGGTGAAAAAATTTCAACATTTAAATTACTGCAAGGAAACAGGCAAAATAGATTCCATTACCTTACGAAAATTGAATGTGAGTATTGATACGAAACTAGCATGTCTTGCATTAAATATGAATCGGTTGAGAAAAATGAAACACGATTTTCCGCAACCTTATATTTGGGTCGATGTTCCAAAAATGGAATTAGATTATGTTGAACATGATTCTATTCAATTTAATATGCGAGTGGTTGTCGGAAAACCGGCACGCCCCACAACGATGCTCGATGCACAATTAGAAAATATTGTGTTTAGTCCGCCTTGGACAGTTCCTCCAACTATTATGAAAGAGGATGTATTGCCGGGCATCGCACGAAGAGGCGGGAGTTACTTAGCACGCAAAGGATTAAAAGCCTACGACAGAAGAGGACGGGTAGTGAGTGCCTCAGCAATTACGTCAAAAAATTATAGGAATTTCTCTATTGGTCAAGCACCCGGTTACAGAAGTTCATTAGGCGAAGTGAAATTTAATTTACCAAATCCTTGGTCTATTTATTTGCATGATACGCCCCATCGTGAAGACTTTGTAAAATTCTATCGGGCATTTAGTTCCGGTTGTATTCGGGTTCATCATCCCAAAGAGTTTGCTGCCTTTTTATTGAGAGACAGCCTCGACTATTCCTACGCTAAAATTGATTCTATTTGTAAAAAACGACGAACGATTTTTGTTCCAATAAAACGAACTGTAGCGGTACATATTGTGTATCTTACCAATGCATTAGACAGTGCAGGCAACGTTATGTATTTGAAAGATATTTACAAATGGGACTAGTGTTTAATAGATAATGGTCAATTGAGAATTGAGAATCAAATTCATTATCAATTGTCAACTGTCAATTATCCACTGACAACTATCCACTGACAACTATCAATTCTCCATTGTCAATTTTTACCCCAAATCTTTCCCGCTGAAACTAAAAGGCAATAGATCCTTTGCAGAATTTACAACAACAATATTTCCGTAACGTCCTGACAAGATGAGTATAATATTTTTTTTATTTCTGTCTTCGCATTCCGAAATAAACTGACGGCACATACCGCACGGAAAAGCGGGCG
>JANNYV010000654.1:0-1987 GCA_031410275.1 Bacteroidota bacterium | reverse complement strand
CCGGCGGTGGTGGTGTTGCACAATTAAGTTGCGTATGTAGCAGCAGTAGTAAAGCAGAAGGTGTAACGGGTTCATCAAATCCGGTGGGTGATCCGTTTGATATAGATTATGTAGTGCATGAAATGGGTCATCAGTTTGGCGGAAGTCATACATTTAATTCTGTAACAGGTTCATGCGGTGGATCTACTCGAGTTGGTAGCAGTGCATACGAAATAGGAAGTGCCACAACCATTATGGGGTACGCAGGTATTTGTGGCACTGATGATATTCAACAACACAGCGATGATTATTATCATATTAGAAGTCTTGAACAAATGACCGGCTCATCAGTGAAGGCATGCGCAAGCATTACTATGTCAGGTAATACTGCACCTCTATTGACTTCTATCAACAAGACTTATATTATTCCATGGAAAACTTCATTCGAATTAACAGCAACAGCGACCGATGCGAATAATGACCCATTGACTTATTGCTGGGAACAATATAATAGAGGCGGAAATGGTTGTGCATGGGATGCAGCAACAACCGTGGCACCACTTCTTCGTTCTTTCAATCCTGATAAATCGGGTACTAGAGTATTTCCTCAGTATAGTGAACTCATCAAAAATACAGTGTCCTATTTGGGAGAGCGTTTGCCAGATACAGCACGAATATTAAAATTTAGATGTACAGTTCGTGACATGCATTTGGGTTATGGCGCTTTTTATACCAGCATCGATACCACAAAATTAGATGTCAGAGCAACAACCAATTTGTTTAGAGTAACAAGTCAAAATACTGTAGGACAAAGTTGGAATGGCTTCTCTTCTCAAACAATTACATGGGACGTAGCCGGCACGAATACAACACCATTCACTGCAACAAATGTTGATATTTATTTATCTATAGATAGCGGTAAAACATGGCCTTATTTATTATCATCAGGGACTGCAAATGATGGCTCCGAAATCATTTGGGTTCCGAACATGGCGACTCAATGGGCGCGTGTAAAAGTGAAAGGTGCAGGGAATGTATTTTTTGATTTGAATGACAATTGGATAGAAATTAAAAAGATTGTTTCGCCTGCGGCAGTAAATGATATTGATGAAACCTCAGTAAGTATTTACCCTAACCCTTCGGAAGGAGAATTGACCATTCAATTACCGGCAAACTCAATGAATGCAAACGTTGAAATTGTAAATACTATCGGCTCAACTGTATTCGTAAAAAATATTCTGACCAATAATCAGTCACTAAAAATTTCCGCACTCGCAAAAGGAATTTATTTTGTGAAGGTTAAAATGAATGCCCAAAAAGTCATTGTAAAAAAAGTGGTCATTGAATAAGGATTGAATACAACCATTTATTTTTATGTTCTTTAATTCAATCATGTGCTGCAAATAAAATAATGTAATTAATGAGTTGGGCGTGTCCCTCCCAAAGCATCGGGTCTCCCCTGACCGAAGTGTCAGGGTCGTGCTATTCGCTTCAATCTTTTTTGCTTAACGCTGGCAGGGTTAAATATGCCGGTGGTTATAACCCTGCCAGCATTGCAAAAAAGGATTTCCGCTACTATCACTCAAGCTCAAAGACAACAAAGTATGGATAAGCAAACTGAAATTATTGCAGAACTTATTTCAAATCATTCTTAAGCAGGCAATAAAAAATATAAGGGCATCTCTAAAAGTCTCATGTACGAGGCTTTCGGATTTTTTATTGGCTTATTAAACAGTTTTCTATTTGTATACCTAAAAAAAAGAAATTAGATTTGCCAACCAAAATAGATAACACATCATGGGAAGAATATTTGAGGTAAGAAAGGGAGCTATGTTTGCCCGTTGGGATAAAATGGCAAAAGACTTTACTCGTATTGGAAAAGAAATAGCCATTGCCGTAAAAGCCGCTGGCCCAGAACCTGATAATAACCCTGCTCTTCGTCGTTGTTTTTTAAATGCGAAGGCTTGCAATATGCCAAAAGACCGCGTAGAGGCTGCTATTAAAAGAG
>JANNYV010000653.1:0-3417 GCA_031410275.1 Bacteroidota bacterium | reverse complement strand
CAAGTCCTCGCTCGTGCCTCGCTCCGGGCTTTCCATTACTATCCCTCACACGCGTGAAAGAATAATTTCTCTGTTATGCTAGTATCATGAAACGACGGACGCGTAAGGGATGGCAGCGAAAAGCCCACAGCGAGGCACGAGCGAGGACTTGCAGCGTACAGCCCGCCACGAGGCTCTGCGAGGGGGACGCCCTGATACATTGATTCGGTAAAATCCGAAATGATAATTTACACCTAAGGTATTGCGAACAGCATTTTGCAAAGAATATAATTTACAAAATAGCTTATGTACATTGCAGACAATTTTTCAGTACAATGAATATTGGCTTCGATGCAAAACGTGCTTTTCATAATACAACCGGACTCGGTAATTACAGCCGTACATTAATACAATCGCTGTCCTCCTTTTATCCGAATGAACAGTACTATGTATTCAACCCGAAAAAAAAATCAGCATACAATTTTTCAGCCTCAAACATTCACGAAATAAATCCTTCAGGCATCTTGCCTCAACTCTTTCCGTCATTATGGCGAAGCCGCTTCATGGTACAAGATATCGACAAGCATGTTGATCTGTATCATGGCCTTAGCAATGAATTACCATTTGGAATCCATCACAGCAAGGTCAAAAAAGTAGTCACTATTCATGATTTAATTTTTGAGTATTTCCCGGAGCAATACAATAAAAATGATGTCCTGATTTATCGCAAAAAATTTAAATACGCGTGTGAACACGCCGACAAAATTATCGCCATCAGCGAAAGCACAAAAAAAGATCTGATTAATTTGTATGCCATACCTGAACATAAAATTGAAGTCTGCTATCAATCATGCGATGAACGTTTTTACACCTGTTCAACCGCTGAACATGCACAAAAAATAAGAGAGAAGTATCAATTGCATACACCGTATTTTTTATCAGTTGGAAGTATAATTGAACGGAAAAATTTACTGCAAATTTGCAACGCATTCTATGAATTGCACCAAGAAAACAATATTCAATTGGTAGTTATCGGAAAAGGGAATGGTGCGTACAAACAGAAAATTACTGCATTTATAGAGACTCATAACCTCTCCGCTAAAATTATTTTTTTAGAAGATTCTTTTTCTGCACATGATATTCAAAAAGACATGCCGGCACTTTATCAAAATGCCATCGCATTGGTGTATCCATCAGTCATGGAAGGTTTTGGCATTCCTGTATTAGAAGCCATGGCATCGGGAACACCCGTCATTACCTCCAATGTATCTAGTTTACCCGAAGTCGGTGGCGATGCTGTACAATGTATACAACCACATGATACAAATGAATTATTTCTTGCCATGAAAAGACTTATATTTGATACAGAATTTAAACACGCATGTAGCAAGAAAGGAATAGAGAGAGCTCAATTATTTACGAATCAAAAGACATGTGAACACGTGATGAATATGTACAAACAATTAAATTTAAATGCATGATAAAAGAGTACGAACATGATATTAAAGTATGTGCCGATATCTTAAAATTAGACGGCGTTATTTTATATCCCACCGACACCATTTGGGGAATAGGATGCGATGCCACCAATCAAACGGCGATTGAAAAATTATTTAAAATAAAACATCGTGATGAGAAAAAAAGTTTTGTATTGCTGATGACTGATGTCAAGCAATTAGCAAATTACATTGCCAATCCCCCACCCGATTTAGAATCGATACTTGAAAAATTTACCGAACCCACAACGGTTATTTATGAGCAGGCTATCAATTTACCAGATTGTGTATTAGGCGAAGATGGCAGTGTGGCCGTGCGTATTACCCATGATCCATTTTGCCGTTCAATGATTAAACGTTTGCGTAAGCCTATCGTATCGACCTCTGCCAATATTAGTGGTGAGCCAAGTCCTATTCATTTTATGTTGATTCATAAAACAATAAAAAGTAATGTCGATTATGTGGTTCAATGGCGACAAGACGATATTTCAACACGACAACCTTCCACCATTTTAAAACTGCAAAAAGACGGAAGCTTTCTTAAAATAAGATAAAGCACAACTTTTATTATCCTCTAAAAACATGTAGTTTCGCCACTCAATTTTAAATACATGCATTTAATACGAAGATTTATTGTTTTATATCGTTTGCCCATTGCCATTGCCTTAATTGCCTTAGGTGTTGTCATGACCATTCAAATGAAACATGGTATTTGGGTCAGTTGGATTTTCTTTTTAATCGCCATTCTGATGGTCGTCGCTCATTTTATGATAGGTCCTATTACCCTCATTCAAAAACATGTTGAAGATGGAGATATTGAAGGCGCTCAGAGTTTATTGAACAGAGTAAAATATCCAAAGCTTTTATACAAACCTGTACGCTCAGCCTATTATATGTTGAAATCGAATTTTTCAACGATGGATGAAAATTTCGAATCTGCCGAAGCAGACATTCGCCGAAGTCTTGATGCCGGTATCAGTGATAAAGGGGTTGAAGGCGGTGCCTATCTTCAGTTGGGAATGATTTCATACAAAAAAGGAGATAAGAAAGGAGCCTACGAAAATTTACGTAAAGCAATTTCTATTGGATTGCCCGATAAAGATTCAGAAGCATCCGCCTATTTACAATTATGCAGTATTTGTGGTGAGCGAAGAGATTTCAAAGGAATGAAATTTTATTATCAAAAAGCAAAAGCTTGTAAACCTAAGAATGAACAGATACTAAGTCAGTTAAAGGAAATGGATAAATATATTTCACGCGTACCCGGGTAAGCAAGCAGGAACGATTTTTTTATTTTTTATTTAGTCTACAGAAATCATTAGAATTTTTAACTTTACCCCTATTTACTAAATGAACAAGGGAATTTATCTTTTACTATGCAGCATCATTCTTTTTTCATGTGATGAAAAAACAACGAATGATCAACCTATTGTGATGGGTGATACCTCTATGATAGTAACGGAATCAATCCCGGAATATCTTCAAAATAAAACAGAAGATATTTCTCCTAAGACTAAGAAATCACCTGAGAAGCAAATCACTACCATGATGATGCAGGTCGATAGTGCAAAGTCTGTGCAGAAACTTGAAAAAGAAAATCCTACCACACCTTTAAACGGCTTCACAATTAATTTTGCAGAATGCGACGTAGTGTTTGACGGACTTAGTGCGCATGCGATACAAAACACGCAAGACGAACGAATATCAAATAGTGTTTCTTATGTAAGAGACAGAGGCGATATCAATGAAATGACATTGCAAGTGCGGGGACTTGATGAAGCAAAAGTAGAGCAACGGACATTTACAAAACTGAGCCTCGATAATGGTTCAGAAAATATTCAATTAACAGAGTTAGGAAAATTTATTTCGCCCTGGTTTACACTCGTTGGAAAAAGTGATAAATATGTTTCTGTGGGAAATAACAGTGTTCAATTTTTCAGCA
>JANNYV010000652.1:0-9539 GCA_031410275.1 Bacteroidota bacterium | reverse complement strand
AGTTGATAGTTGATAATTGATAGTTGACAGTGATTGTGTATCCCTTTAATAATCAATATTCAATGCCAACTATTTAATAAATAGCCAATACTACTAACATCTGGCATCCAACATCTAACATCTTCTTCATACATTTGCCTTTCATGAAAATTCTTCTTACCACACTGAATTCAAAATATATCCATAGCAACCTTGCCGTGCGAATTTTATATTCATTAAATAACTCGTATGAAGGATTAGCATGGAAAGAGTTTACCATTAAAGAGCCACAGCATGAAGTGGCTGCATATTGTGCCGAATTTGAGGTGGTTGCATTTAGTTGCTATATCTGGAATATTACACAAACGTTGCAGGTCGCTAAAAAAATAAAACAACTCAATCCAAATACTCAGATATTATTGGGTGGACCGGAAGTCAGTTACGAATGGCAAGAAGTCATTGCATTACATTGTGTTGATTATATTATTATTGGTGAAGGTGAAATTCCATTTCAAGAATTTCTATTATCATATCCTAACCTTGAGCATGTCAGCAGTTTAGTTCGCAAGGTGAATAACGAAGTGATGTATAACCCGATGTCAACGACATTTGATTTGCAACAATTTATCGACATCATGCCTTATGCTTATGACCCAGTAGAAGATTTGGCAAATAAAGTATTGTATATCGAAACCTCCAGAGGTTGCCCGTATAAATGCGAATTTTGTTTGGCAAGCCTCGATAATAAAGTTCGCTACCTTCCCGATGTAACCATAAAAAGCACCTTGCTCTTTTTGATGCAACACGGCAAAGTCATTAAATTTTTAGACCGAACTTTTAATATCAAAAAAGATTTTACGATCGATATTTTTAAATTTATTCTTGAACATCACCGCCCGGAAAATGTTTTTCAATTCGAAATTACAGCCGACATTGTGCATCCCGACATTATTCAATTCATTCAGGATTTTGTACCCGAAGGATTATTCCGATTCGAAATCGGTATTCAAACAGTCAACCAAAAAGCAAATCTCGAAGTCAGTCGCAAACAAAATTTCGATAAGACAAAAGGCGTTATTCAACTCCTTCAAAATAAAATAGAAATGCATCTCGATTTAATCGTCGGCTTGCCTTTAGATTATTACGCCGATATTAAATTTAGTATTGAAGAAGTGTTTAAATTATTTGCTCCTGAACTGCAATTGGGCTTCTTAAAATTCCTCAAAGGCACGCCGGTAAGGGATAAACATGAGCAACACCATTTTATTTTCGACCCAATGCCGCCTTATCAAATTATAGAAAGCGACTATTTATCGAAAGAAGAATTAGAAGAAATAGTCATCCTCGAAAATGCATTGGAAATTTATTGGAATAAAAAAAGAGCCTTTCATTCATTAAAATATATCACCACACAATACAGTATTTTTGATTTTCTTTTAGGTCTTGGAAACTACTTTGGTGAACGAACAGATTTTCATAAACATACCTTGGTCGAAATTTTTACATACTTAATTGAATATGCACAACTACATTTCCCTGATGATAAAATTTTACATCAACTCATTTCAATTGATTATTGCTTGTATCACAAAATAAAACCATCGGTACAATTGATAAACGAAGTTGATAAAAACGAACGCGGAGATATCATCGAACGATTGCATATCAATCATCATAAATTCAGACATATTTTATTGCCCTTGGATTTTAATTTCGAAATCTATCAAAAAGAAAATCGCATTGAACTAGGGCGGCATGTTTTAGTTGTACAATATGATGGAAGCAAAAAAGCAGAAATTATATATACCAATGCATTGTTGGAAATTGCTTAGAACTAGTAGTACATTTGTGCTTTTTCCAATGTTTGCGAGTTATTGTGTTAGTGAGTTGCGGGTTAGCGGTTGAAAATTACTACATTAGATCTCAATAAACGGTAACTTAATAACCAATGATTCAATAACTCAATAAACCGAAACCCAATAACACGTAACTCTATAACCTGCAGCCCCATAACTCGTAACTCCATAACTCGTAACTCTATAACCCGCAACCCCATAACTCCACAACAATGAAACAATTCGCACAACTTACATTATTTACTTTATTTCTTTTAATGACAGCCAGACTTGATGCGCAAACAAAAAATATTTTGCCTGAATGTTGGACTAAACAGGTCAAGCCGGTGCAATCAAAATATTTTATGATGAGCTTTGCGGAAACCCGAAGTGAATTAGAAAATTCGATCGACCCATGGAGAAGCAGCGCCTACCGCGGCATGGGACTTGTATGGTGCAATGCCGATAATTTTCTAAAACAAGATTCTATACTAACAGGCAGACGACATCATTTGTCGAAAGTACAATACAATAAGTCGACCTTGTTGTTTCAAAATTATGATGCACATGCATTGTCACCGGTTTCAAAAATGATGTTCGCAAATTATCTTATGCAAACGGCGCGCTTCTCACCCATCATGATGATTCAGTATTTTAAAGAAAAAGGAATTGCACCGGCTAAAGAAAGTAATAATTATTATACGCTCTATAAAACTACCATCAACAAAAGCAATGTATCACTCTTCATTCGAAATGCAGATAGCATCGCCTATCAAATAACCATCATGGAAGATGATGAACTTTTCGGTGATGTGATGACAAGCATCAATTACAACGATTATTTGGCAACAGAAAATTTACCTTATCCTTCAACCATCAAGATTACTAAACTCAACGGAAAGGTGATGGACGAGGTGAAAATTTCCGGCGCCAATATCATCGCAAATGCGAGCCCTGTTTTAACTAAACCTGCAACCTATTCCTACACAGATGATATCAATGCAAAACCCTCATTAAGCGTAGAAAAATATTCAGATAATATTCACTTCATTACATTGAAACATACCGATGACAAAGTAATGGTTGTTGAATTTAAAGATTTTTTATTGGTCGCTGATGCGCCGTTAAACACAGCGAATGGTGAACTTATCATCGCCGAAGCAAAAAAAATTGCGCCTTCAAAACCAATAAAATATTTTGTGTATGGTCATCATCACCCACACGCCATTGGTGGTCTGCGCGCCTTTGTGCATGAGGGTTCTAAAATTCTTTGCCCGCAACAAAGTCGCGAATTTGCAAGGTATATTGCCGCCGCTCCACACACGTTGAATCCGGATATTTTGCAACAACAACCCAAAGCAATACAAGTTGATTCTATTATTGGAGATTCACGCCAAATAACGGATGGCAAATTCTCTATGAACTTATATGTCCTCGGTAGCAAGTCGCAACATAGCAGCGATTATATCCTCTATTATTTTCCGTCCGCTAAATTATTGGTTGAAAATGATTTGGTTTGGATTCGTAAAACGGGCGATATCCCAAGAGCCAGTGCAAAACAAGTAGCCTTATACAAAGCTATCAAAGATTTAAAATTAGATGTCACAACCATCATTCAATCTTCACCGGCAACCAATCCAAATATCAAATCCGTAATTCCATTTGATGAGCTAGAAAAATCAATGTCGGTGAAATAGTCTTTCTACAAGGAACGCACTTTTTGCGAGCATCCTTCGCCTTGCGCGGGGATATCCACCGCAACTCCTCGCTCATACTTCACTCCGGACTCTTTGCTCTTGGTTTGTTTAAAACATATTTGCTTGATAAATTTATGTACCTATATTTGTACAAAATTAAGTACATAATATGCTTACAACAACCATATCAGATTTTAGAAAAGATATTAAGAAGTATATAAATACAGTATCCGATGACTTTGAAACTCTTATTATTAATCGGGGCAAGGACCAAGGCGTTGTCATTATATCCTTGGATGAATATAATTCAATGATTGCTACAAGTCATGAGATATCGTCTAAGAAAAATCAAAAACGATTGGATTCTGCAATTGAAAAATTAAGCAAAGGGAAAGGCTTTCAAAAGAAACTGATTGAATCATGAGATTAATATTTGTAGATGAATCTTGGGAAGATTATTTGTACTGGCAAGAAATTGATACGCAAATGTTAGGACGAATCAATCAATTGATTAAAGATATAGCACGAAATCCTTTCAAAGGAATTGGCAAACCAGAGCCATTACGTCATAAATACAAGGGCTTCTGGTCTAGACGAATAGACAATGAACATCGCTTGATTTATAAGGTCGAAGGAAAGGATATACTTACCGCTAAGTGTAGATTTCATTACGATTAAAATGGGTGCTAACATTTGGCTGTTGTGAGAAGGCGGCTTTGTCACTTACAATTATCTTTTCTTTCTTCGGCTTTTGGGTTCTAATCCAAACGATATGCATTTGAATTTACTGCCTACCGCATAGGCAAAAACTGTTTGAGAATCTGAGTACTAAACCAATCTAAAATAACTACCACTATTGGCGGCAAGTTGAGCACAGCATCATTTAATAGCGGCTAACTTTAATTACATGCAGTCTAAATTTATTCTTTTCTTAGGAAATAATATTATCTTCTTTCAACTTCAAACAATAAATTTGCGCTCTAAAAAATAATCAATGAGTCAATATCCTTATGTGCCTTATGGGACTACCGTTCATGGTCAGGAAGAAATAGATGCCGTTGTGCATGTGTTGAAAACAACCACTCAAATGAGCAAACATGTTCGCGAGTTAGAAGAAAAAGTATCGGCCTTATATACTAAAAAATATGGTATCGGTGTCAACTCAGGTTCAAGTGCATTATACCTCGCCGCCGATTTATTAAACTATGATGAAGGTGCCGAAATTATTACACCTGCTCTTACCTTTTCAACGACAGTTGCCCCCTTGGTAAAACGAAATTGGATACCGGCATTTATTGATGTAGAAGAAGGAACCTATAACTTAGATGCGAATAAAGTAGAAGAAATGATTACGCCAAAAACAAAGGCCATGGTCATTCCTAACCTCATTGGTAATTTACCAAACTGGAAACAACTTCGTGAAATTGCCGATAAATATAATTTGTTTGTTTTGGAAGATAGTGCCGATACACTCGGCGCTGAAATTGACGGAGCCAGCAGCGGGCGTTTCACCGATATGAGTACAACTAGTTTTTACGGTTCGCATATTATTAATTGCGGTGGCAACGGCGGTATGCTTTGTGTAAACAGGGAAGACCATTTAAACAGAGGAAAATTATTACGAAGTTGGGGACGTTCTTCTTCTTTATTTGTTGAAAGCGAGGCCATCGAAAACCGTTTTAATGTCGAAGTGGATGGCATTCCGTATGATGCCAAATTTGTGTTCGAAGAACCGGGCTATAATATCGAGCCTTCCGAAATGGGTGCTGCATTTGGTTTGGTACAATTAAGTAAACTCGGAAATAATATCGATTTACGTACTCAACATTATACACGTATCCGAAAATTCTTCGAGCAATATGAAGAGTATTTTATTTTACCGAATCAATTTCCGAATTCAAGAACAGCGTGGTTGGCGTTTGCGGTTACTATCAGAGAAACAGCCCCGTTTATTCGTCGTGATTTGCAAATCTTTTTAGAGAAACGAAATATACAAACCCGTACAGTCTTCACCGGAAATATTACACGTCAACCCGGATTTAAAAATTGTGCACACAAAGCAAATGCGAATGGTTATCCCGAAGCTGACAAAGTAATGAGAGGCGGTATGTTGATGGCTTGTCATCATGGATTAAACGAAATTCAAATCAATCATATGTTGAATAGTGTGACAGAGTTTATCAAAGTTATTTGTTAAAGAGTTGCGGGTTAAAGGATTGCGGATTATTGATTCTTTCCAAATAATCCCCCCTACATTTTTTCTACTTTTTACATTGTACTGCTTACTGACTAATGCCCATTCCTCATATCCTCACCGAAGATTACAACTATTCCTTACCACAGGAAAAAATTGCGCAACATCCTTTAGAAGAAAGAGATGCAAGCAAATTATTGTTATGTAAGGAAGGTATATACTCAACTGATATTTATAAACATCTCGCAACTCATTTACCTACTAATTCATTAATTGTTTTCAATAATAGCAAAGTCATTCCTGCCAGGATATTATATGTAAAAGAAACATTTGGCATCATTGAATTGTTTTGTCTCGAACCAATAAAAGGCACACCATACGAAGCATTGCAACAACAAGGTCGCAGCCGGTGGACTTGCCTGATAGGCGGGTTAAAAAAATGGAAGAAGGAAACTGTTCTTCAATGGCAACTCGAAGGAAGTAAAAATGTGGTGGAAGCAACATTTATTCAACAAAATGAAAATGGATTTGAAATAGAATTCAGTTGGACAGAAGACACAAAAACATTTGCCGAAGTTTTAGAAGTCCTTGGTCAAATGCCAATTCCACCTTACCTACTTCGAAAGGCAGAAGAGAATGATGCAACACGCTATCAAACCGTATATGCTGCGGTTGAAGGAAGTGTTGCAGCACCAACAGCCGGTTTGCATTTTACAGCAGGAATTTTAAATGATTTACAACAAAAAAATATTACACAAGCATATACTACCTTGCATGTCGGTGCCGGCACATTTAAACCTGTCACCGCTCTCTATGCGCATGAACATAGCATGCATGCCGAATGGATTGAGGTAAATAAATCGTTGATAGAACAGTTAATCAAGTTTCATAAAATTACTTGTGTAGGTACAACAAGCCTGCGAACGATTGAGAGTTTATATTGGTATGCCGTTACTTGCTTTGAAAGAAATACGATTCAATCAAGTGATTATATTCTTCCACAATTTATTCCGTACGAACACGATAAACCTCCTTCAACCAACATCGTATTTTCTCATTTACTTGAATTACTAAATAACAATCATGCAGACAGCATACTATTTAAAACAGAGCTCATGATTTTACCAGGATATAGCATGAAGGTGGCCACACATTTAATTACAAATTTTCATCAACCCAAGAGTACGTTGCTGATGTTGGTAGATGCCTGTACCCATGGCCGTTGGAAAGATATGTATCAGTATGCCCTTGAAAATGATTACAGATTTTTGAGTTATGGAGATGGATGTTTGTTGGCGTTATAAAATCTAAGTATGATCGAATGGGTACGTTTAATTTGCCTTCTTCGTCTTTCCACTTTTTACTTTCTATTTTTCACTTTACTTTTGAGGTTTGGGCATGTTTACAAACCATCAACATATTTTACTCACTCCGATTGAATACCTAAAAGGAGTCGGGCCAACAAAAGGCGAATTGCTTCGTCATGAAATAGAGATTAATACATTCGGCGATATGTTGCATTATTATCCCTTTCGATATGTCGATAGAAGCTGCATGACACAAATCAAAGATATTAAAGAAGATGGAGAGACTGTGCAATTAGTTGGTCGAATTACATTTACAGAACTTGTTGGCGAAGGAAGAGGAAAACGCTTGGTCAGTAATTTGAAAGACAATACAGGCATGATAGAATTGGTTTGGTTTCAAGGCGTCAGTTGGATGGAAAAATTATTGGCAGAAGGCGGTAATTTTTTGGTGTATGGCAAAGCCGTTCGATTTAATGGGTATTGGAATATGACACATCCCGAAATTGAAAAACTCGAAGTACTTTCCTTAGATGATTTGCCGCCCTTTATCCCTGTGTATTCATCTACTGAAAAACTTAAAGCAAAGTGGTTATCCGGGCGCAACTATGTTAAGCTTGTTCAGCAACTCTTTTCACAACTCCGGGAAAAGGATATCGAAGAAAATTTGCCGCAAGCAATTGTTCAAAACAACCGTTTACTTTCACGCTATGAAGCCATTAAAAATATCCATTTCCCCGATAATCAAATCAATTTACAAGCCGCCATTCATCGCTTGAAATTTGAAGAATTATTTGTACATCAAATCGGAATTTGCAAACTCAAATTAAATCATCAAATTGTAAAAGGCTATCAGTTTATAAAAGTAGGCGATACATTTAATTCATTTTATAAACACCATTTGCCCTTCGAATTGACAAACGATCAGAAAGAAGTATTACGCGAAATTCGAATGGATACACAAACAGGTAAGCAAATGAACAGGCTTCTACAAGGCGATGTAGGAAGTGGCAAAACTATTGTAGCACTGCTTTGTATGTTGTTAGCCATCGATAATAATTTTCAGGCTTGCCTCATGGCCCCAACAGAAATTTTGGCGCAGCAACACTTTATTGGCATCAACGATTTACTAAAAGATATGAATATTGAAATCGGTTTTCTTACAGGCAAAATAAAAATAAAAGACCGGAGAATATTGCATGAAAAATTAGCTACTGGCGAAATAAAAATCCTTATTGGTACACATGCTCTGATTGAAGACAATGTACTATTTAAAAATTTAGGTCTTTGTATTATTGATGAGCAACATCGTTTCGGTGTTGCTCAACGTGCAAAGCTTTGGAAAAAAAATATCCTGCCTCCCCATATTTTGGTCATGACGGCTACACCCATTCCACGAACCTTAGCCATGACTAGTTACGGTGACCTCGATGTATCTGTTATCAAACATTTACCTCCTGGACGAAAACCTATTTCTACCATTCATCGCCCTGAAATACAACGGGCAAAAGTTATGGAGTTTATCAAACATGAAATTGATCAAGGACGGCAAGCCTATATAGTGTATCCATTAATCGAAGAAAGTGAAAAACTGGATTACGAAAATTTGTATGCAGGCTATGAACAAGTCAAACAATTTTTTCCTGAACGCACTTACAATATTGCCATGGTACATGGCAAACAAAAAGCGGATGAGCGGACATCGAATATGGAAAGTTTTGTGAAAGGCAAAGCGCATATCATGGTCGCCACAACCGTTATTGAAGTAGGCGTTAATGTGCCCAATGCAAGTGTGATGCTGATTGAAAGTGCAGAACGTTTTGGTCTTTCACAATTGCATCAACTGCGCGGGCGGGTTGGAAGAGGTGCAGATAAATCGTATTGTATTTTATTGACCACCACCAAAATTTCTGCCGTCGGCAAATTGCGGATGCATACTATGGTCACTGAAAGCAGCGGATTTGCCATTGCCGAAAAAGATTTAGAATTACGTGGCCCAGGCGAGATAGACGGCACCAAACAAAGCGGTAGCTCAGATTTAAAACTAGCTGATATTATTAAAGACGTCAACCTGATGGAGATTACAAGAAATATTGCTATTGATCTTTTAAAAAAAGACCCCTATTTAGAAACGATTGAAAATGCAACACTGAAAACCTTTTTAATGACGCGAAAAGATAAAGAGGTTTGGAGTCGAATATCGTGAGCAGACGGATTTATTTGTTGTTAGCTGTCGGTTGCTAGTATAGAAATGGGCACTTATTAGCGTGGTGTACCAATGCAAACTAAAAACAAATAAAAAATTCTTTGAAGGAATAAATCTTAACCATTCACAAAAAAAGATTAACAGAAACCAACGGCCCAAATAAAGACTCGAAACTTTATCGAGCATTTTTCGAAGCCAAATCATCTACAAATTCCTTTCATGCTCCCGAGAACGAGTTGCCTTGCCTCTCCTCTCTACACGGGAACCCTGTGAATGTTTTTCTACGCATCAACTATAAAGTTGAATCTAATCAATTACTCTAGT
>JANNYV010000651.1:0-5449 GCA_031410275.1 Bacteroidota bacterium | reverse complement strand
CAGCACATGAAAACAGTAATAAAAATCAGCGACATATTTATTATTTACAACCCGTTCTATTGCTGGTAATCATATTGATTGGTAAGTCCATCCACCCGTTTCAGGATTTTCCATTGACCATTTTCTTTTTTTAGGACACCCGAACCACGACACAATTTCATTTGTGTACTGAGCAGTTCATCAAACCAAGCAATGCCTTTATCATCACTCAAATAAATATGCCGTTCTACTGAGGTGAAACTCCATGCTTTCCCTTTATCAAAATAAGGTTTGGCAAATGTTTGAAATGCGTTGAGTTGCCAATTCTCTGTTGGGTCGGTGCCAATAAACACTGCGTCCTTACTCATGGCATTAAAATAGTTTGTGTAGTTGGCTTCTGCCGCCGCTTTATGCCAATCATCAAGTGCTGATTGGATAATTTTTTTATCATCAATTTTTTGTTCAGCTTGTTTCTGTTCACAGGAAGTAAAGAGGAGAAAGGCTGTGATGTAGAGTAAAATTTTCATGAAGTATTGGTTATTTTGTTAAGGGGTTCGTGAGTTAAGGGGTTAATGGGTTAGTGAGTTATGGTGTTAGTGGGTTAGTGAGTTATTGGGTTAGTGTGTTAGTGGGTTCTAGTTGCAAATAGGTCATGATGAAACATTATGAAATGTGGTGTGCGTGAGGGATAGGAACGAAAATCCTCCCGCTGCTTTGAGCGGGAGATTGTAGTGGATAGCCCGACCCCGAAGCAGTCTCGTTGGCAACTACCTTATGCTTAAAAATCAACTGAAAATTGTCTTTGCCAATGGGACGCTTCGGGGGCACGCCCAATAAAAATATCGACATGATATGACACTTATTCTTGTTTATAAATTGCCACCATATTTTCACCGGCACTGGTTCGTACGCCTCTGTACATGCCTTCACTATTAAAACATAAATCGTAATTTCCTTTTGCATCTACCGCAATTAAACCGCCCTCGCCGCCGAGCTTGGGTAATTTTTCTTTCACCACAACATAGCAAGCTTCCTGCAAACTCAAGCCTTTATATTCCATTAAACAAGAAACGTCATAGGCCACTACAGCCCGTAAAAAATATTCACCATGACCAGTACAACTAATCGCACAAGTCACATCATTTGCATAGGTTCCCGAGCCGGGTATTGGACTGTCGCCGATTCTGCCATAGCGTTTATTGGTCATGCCACCGGTAGAAGTTCCGGCTGCAATATGACCATGCAAGTCTAGTGCCACCGCACCCACAGTGCCGAATTTTTTTTCTTCGTGCGCCATGCCTTTCAGTTTATCTTCTTTATGATCGAGTTGATAATAATCGCTATCACGAATTTCGATCCATTGGTCATACCGGTATTTTGTAAAAAAATATTCATCGGGTGCTTGTTCAATTCCTCTATTGAGTGCGAATTCTTTTGCACCATTTCCGCTCAGCATCACATGACCTGAATGTTCCATAATTTCCTTGGCGAGTACAATTGGGTTTTTAATATTACGTACACCTGCCACTGCACCGGCATTTAAATTACTGCCATCCATAATAGCAGCATCCATTTCGTTGATTCCTTTTTTGGTAAACACTGAACCTTTTCCGGCATTAAATAACTCATTGTCTTCGAGTGATACAATGGCCGCTGCAACTGCATCTAAAGCAGCTCCATTTTTTTCTAATACGCTGTAACCCACGTCTAAGGCATCTTGTAAGCCTTGTTTATATTTCATTTCCAGTGCCGGTGTCAACATCGATTTTAAAATCGTACCGGCACCACCATGTATTGCTAATGTAAATTTTCCCATGTTCGTTTAAAGTTGGAGCAAATGTAAAGAAAAAAGTAGTGAGTAAACGAATTTGAAAATGAGAGAATTTGAGAATTTGAAAATGTTTAAAATCATTGAACTAAATTTTAAATATTTGCATGACCATCTGATATCTCACATCTTTATTTAATCACTTCAGGTATGCATTCACCTATGCACCCGTTTGGCATTTGAATATGCAATAAGGATGCAATTGTTGCTGCGATATCAGTCATATGCACTGTTCGTTCTGTACTTCCTTTTTTGATACCCCATCCATACCAAAGCATCGGAATATGCGTGTCATACGGATTCCAGGTGCCATGTGTCGTGCCGGTTACGGCGTATGCATCGAACCAACCCGGATTTAATAATAATAAAATTTCACCGCTTCGTTTTGAATTGTATCCATTGATGGCCATCTCTTTTAAGGGCTGAGGCAACAAGGATGTTTGAATGGTTTCCATGTCAATGGCGAATTGAATTTCCGGATGAATGTTTAAAATCTTGATGATTTCTTTTTTGATGATGCCTTCATCCAATTTCATACTGTCTGCCGCTGTATGATTTATCCAAACAAAATTTTCACCCACCTTTCTGATTAAGTTATTTGATTTGAATCGTTGATTCATATAAATATTCAATTCATCTTTTAGTTTGGTTGAATACGAAAATCCGGCAGGTATTTTATTGTCGAGTAAAAATTGAGGATTATGTGCTACACCATGATCGGCTGTTAGAAAGATTGTGTAGTTTCCTTCACCTATTGTTTTATCAAGGTATTCTAAAAAATCGGCTATGTCTTTATCTAATCTTAAATACGTATCTTCTATTTCAATTGAATTTGGCCCGAATTGATGCCCGATATAATCTGTTGATGAACAGCTAATGGCTAAAAAATCGGTGGCCGCACCTTGTCCTAATTTTTCTTGCTGTATGGCTTCTTTAGCAAAATCGAAAACAATGGTATTGCCATAAGGTGTTTTCTTAATATCGCTTAATTTTAAATTTGATGTCTGATGCGGAAAGGAGCTTGTTGTTTCATTTGTAAATTTTCCTTCATATACATTATTGTCTGAAGTGCTTTGCGTATAAGTTTCAACAGGAAAAAGCGGATTCCAGTTTTGATTCATAAATTGTTTTGTAAAATCCTTTGCATTAAAATCATCTACCCAAGTTGGTAGTTCATTCATATAATAGGTACTCGTCATAAATACGCCATTGCTATCATCCATCCAATACGCTGCGTTAGCTGTATGTCCACCGGGAAGTATAGATGCCCTGTCTTTAACAGAAATGGCAATTGTTTTCGATTTGAAATTTGTCGCCAAACGAAGTTCATCGGTAATGGTATTTGTCCATAAATTTCGTGGACTCATTTTGCCTGCACGCAATGTTCCTCCGACGGCTTTCACCGAGGCATCATCTGTACAATAAACTTCATTACCTGTTAATTTATCTATCCACTCATTGCTCGCAATACCATGCAAGGCAGGCACAGAACCGGTGTAAATGCATGTATGTCCGGGTGCAGTGTATGAGGGTAAATAATTGATAAACATATTTTCACATGAATGACCATTGTTTATTAAGCGCTTAAAACCATCATCGCTATAACGTTCATAAAAACGGTATAAAAAATCGTAACGCATCTGATCAATGACCAACCCAACCATAAGTTTTGGCCTTTTTACAGTCTTGTCATTTTTTTGAGCAGTGGCGTAGAAAGAAATAAAAACAAACAATACAAGGAGTTTCTTCATTTATTTAGAATTGATTTGCAAAAATGGGGATTATTAAACTTACATGCTATTCTTTTTTGATTATTTTTGCGCGAACATCATAATAAAATAATATGGCAGATTTATTTGAAAAATTTTCGAAGAATAAAGGCTCTTTAGGTCAATATCAAGATAAGGCTCACGGCTATTTTGCATTTCCGCGGTTAGAAGGAGAAATCAGCAATCGTATGATTTTTCAGGGAAAGGAACGTGTGATTTGGAGTTTAAATAATTATTTAGGTTTGGCCAATCATCCTGAAGTAAGAAAAGCAGATGCAGATGCGGCGGCGAAATATGGTTTGGCCTTGCCCATGGGTGCGCGTATGATGAGTGGTAATTCTGTATTGCATGAGCAACTCGAGAATGAGCTTGCGGCTTTTGTGAGTAAAGAAGATGCCTTCTTATTGAATTATGGTTATCAGGGAATGGCTTCTATTGTTGATTCTTTGTGCAGCCGTCGCGATGTAGTGGTGTATGATGCTGAAAGTCATGCTTGCATTTTAGACGGATTGCGTATGGTGCCGGCACATCGTTATGTATTTAAACATAATGATGTAGAAGATTTTGAGAAACAAATGGTTCGGGCTACTAAGATGATAGAAGAAACCGGTGGAGGTATTTTGGTGATTACTGAAGGTGTGTTTGGAATGGCCGGTGATCAGGGGCGACTAAAAGAAATATGTGCTTTAAAATCGAAATACGATTTTCTTTTATTGGTTGATGATGCACATGGTTTTGGAACCATGGGTGCAACCGGTGCAGGTGTTGGAGAACATCAGGGTTGTCAGGATCAGATCGATATTTATTTTTCGACCTTTGCTAAAAGTATGGCTAGCATTGGAGGCTTTGTTGCTGCTACAAAAGATATTATTAATTATTTTAGATATAATCTTCGTTCGCAAATATTTGCGAAGGCCTTACCGATGCCATTGGTTGTTGGGAATTTAAAACGTCTTGAATTATTAAAAAACTCGCCAGACTTACGTGAAAAACTTTGGGCCAATGTTCGCTCATTGCAAAAGCAATTGACAGAAAACGGATTTGATATTGGTAAGACCGATACGCCTGTAACACCTGTGTATATGCATGGTGGTGTGCCCGAAGCAGCGAACCTGATTATTGATTTGCGTGAGAACTATGATATCTTTTGTTCGATTGTGGTGTATCCTGTGATACCAAAAGGGCATATCATACTTCGTTTAATTCCGACAGCGGTTCATACGGAAGATGATATTACCAGATCAATTGATGCATTCAAATCGGTCAAACATAAATTGGAAAATAAATTGTATCCTACTGAATTGCCGATGATGGCATAATTAAGTAGTGAGTAATTAGTAGTTTGTATTTAGATGGATTTATTTTATAGTCTCAAAGAGAAAATAGATTTCACTTCGTTTAGCGTTGAACATTGAAATTAGAAAATAACCATTATTGAAGAATTATCTTTTGAGTTTGTAACAAGTGTCCATCCTCATCATAGAATTTTATAAAATATAATCCGGCACTCATTTCTTTCAACGAGATATCACGGGTATTAAAAAAGTCTCTTATAATTTGCCCTTGCATATTTAATAGTATTACCTTATATGGTTTAAGTCCTTTAAAATGAATGTTATTACGAGTTGGATTCGGGCTAATAATTATTTCAGCTTGATTACTTTGAGGATATACAAATTGATCGGATTTGCAAAGTGTATATAAGTCAGCATCGACAATATCACGCAGCTGATATACACCTGAATTAAATAAATGCAAATGATAGATGGTATCAGTAATAATCAGACTTTTAAAAAATTTATTATTCCTGAATATATTAAAAGAGCTGGGGGGGGGCCTTAAAAATAAATTCTGCGACTATTGAATATTCTAT
>JANNYV010000650.1:0-5715 GCA_031410275.1 Bacteroidota bacterium | reverse complement strand
CTAAAAACCGCTGCACAAAAGGTATTCAAAGGATTCAAACCTTCTACAGGAAAGTCAGTACCTAAAGGCATCCAGTTATTCTGTTTCAATAATTCATTGTAGGCATAAGCTTCTGCCAAGCGTTCTTTCCCGATTCGTTCTTCGGCCCAATACATATCACTGGTAGCATGTGTTGGTTGCACCGAAGGAATAATCGAATACTCGCCAAATAAATGAAGATCTTTTTTGTCAACTACTTGTGCATGTTCGATCCGCCAACGTCTGTCATTTTTATGAAGCAATGCATTCGCATAAATTTCTAATACTTTTCTGTTGGCAGCATCACCAATTGCGTGTGTGCATAATTGGTAAGAAGAAGGCGCTATTTGTAGCGCAATTTTATTCAATGAATCTAATGACAACAAGAGGGCACCAACATGATGTGAACGGTCGGAATAATCGTTCAACAGAAAAGCACCTCTTGAACCGAGTGAGCCATCAGCAAATAGTTTAAAGCCAGCAATATGCAAGTGCTCCGTTTTATAAGGTTTCGTTTGCAGGTAGCTTGTAAAATTTTCCTGATTGCAAAGCAACATCATCGTTGTTCTAAGTTTTAAGGAATCTTTTTTATATGCAATGATGAGGTCATCAATTATATTTTTTTGCACACCACATTCAACAATACTTGTTAAGCCAACTTTGAAAAATTCATTTTGTGTAGCAATGATATAGTTTACGCTTTCATCTTTAGTCAATACCGGCAATACTTTTTTTACAATATCAATGGCATTGTCAATGATGATGCCTGTGAGTTTTTCATTCTTTATTTCAATTTCGCCACCTTCCATTTTTGTTGATGAATTAATCTTTGCTATATCTAATGCTTTTTGATTAAGTAAGGCTGCATGTCCGTCTATTCGAAGTAAAAAGACAGGTGTATCAGGAAATAATTTGTCAAGGGTATCTTTTGTGGGGAACTGTTTTTGAGCCCAATCATTCTGATCCCAACCGCTGCCTTCTATCCAAACTCGTTTATTTGTTTTTGAAAAATCAATTATTTTTTTTACCACCTCATCAAATGATTTTGTTCCGAATAATTTTAATTTATAGGTATCCATTGCATATCCGGTGAAATGACAATGCGCATCAATGAATCCCGGGTACATATAGTTTCCTTTGGCATCAATCAGATGGGAAGATGAATACTTACCAAGTAATGAATCTCCGCCAATATCAATTATTTTTCCATGATGGATAATTAAGGTTGTTGCTTTTTCAAACTTTTTATTCATTGTATAAATTATAGCATGATGAATAATTAAATCGACATTCTTTTTTGTAGAGCATGAAGTAGCAAAAAGAAATAAAAGTATGAGCGGATAAAATAATTTCATGATGCATAATTACAACCTGAAATTTTATCTTCATAATTTATCCATTATATTAAAGCAAAATAATAATTAGATTTACGCTGATAAATGAAGGCTTCAACTATTACCTATCTTATTGCCGACGATGATGCATTATACCGTTCGCTAACTATGCAATAGCGGATGTGAAATGCATCGGAGAGTGCGACAGTGCCATTGCTGCGGGTGCATTATTGAGAGCGTGTTTTCCTGATTTATTAATTTTAGATATTGAAATGCCGGGGCTGAGCGGTATTCAATTGGCAAAAAGTTTGAAACAAATGCCGATGATAATTTTTATTAGTTCACATGCTCATTATGCTGCGGATGCATTTGAAGTGGATGCAATTGATTATTTGGTAAAACCAACAGCACCCGAAAGGCTTTTCAGAGCGATTGATAAAGTGAGGCATTTAGTAGAAATGAAAAATTCAATTCCGTCAAACGAAGGTTTTAAAACATCTGACGAGACTTCTTTTTTTATTAAAGAAAAAAATGCATTTGCACGGATACAATATGATGATGTTCTTTATATAGAGTCGTTAGCAGATTTTGTAAATATTTTTTTGGTGAATGGAACTAAGAAAATTGCCCTGGTTAATCTAAAAAATCTTGAACCACAGTTGCCAGCCTCATTGTTTATTCGTATTTCTCGGACCCATATTGTAAATAATGCAAAAATTACATCTATAGAAAGTTCTTTAATCATGTTGGGTAAAGTACAACTTCCAAGAGGTTGAGCATTTTCTGAATCTGTGATGCAATCAGTTGTCGGGAATACATTTATTAAACGACATATTTGAGTATCATGAAATTTTTCTTCTTTACGCTATCTTATTTGTTGTTGCACACGGCTGTTTTATCAGAAAGTAAGGATGTGTTAGATAGCTTGCTGAATGGGCTGAATGAAAAAAATGTTGACACCATTCAATTGCAAACCAATAGAGCCATTGGTGATTATTACATGTATTCGAATAATAATAAGGCTTTAGAATATTTTGAAAGCGCAAAAAATATTGCAAAAAAATTGAACAGAACATTAGATATGGCAAGCAATTATTACAGTATTGCGTATTGCAATTTAATGAAAGGGAAATATGATATTTCGTTGGAAAATTATTTTCAGTCGGTGCGTTTATACGAACAATTAAATGATAACAGACGTTTGGCCAATGCGTATATGTCTATTGTTAGTGTGTATTCTGAAAGCGGTAATATAATGAAGGCCACTGAATATTATGAGAAGACTAGATTGCTAATTGAATCAGGAAATGATACCAATCAATTATGTGCATTATTTTCTACAAAGGGGCAAATTTTTTACAAACAATTAATGTATGATTCGGCGTTATATTATTTGCAAAAGCAATATAGGTTGGCAAGTGAGTTGAAGGATGGCAGTACGGAAGTCACGTTGTTATGCAATATTGGACTACTGTACAAAAAAATGAATCAGCCAAAGGAGGCTCTTACATATTGTGAAAACTCGCTTAAACTATTGAAGACGCTGAAGAATGTAGATGATTATTATCCTGAAGTGTATAATAATATCGGCTCTATACATGTGGTTACAGGCAATTATACCGAAGCCAAAAAGGCATTTGATATTAGTATTTTGTATGCGGCTACATCCGGTTCAAAGGCATTGGAGATGGAAGATTATTTGAATTTATCTGAAATGTATGGCAAGATGAATAATTATAAATTGGAGTCTGCCTACTTAAAAAAATACTACACCATTAAAGATAGTGTGTTCACGCATGACACAAGAAATCAGATGACAGAACTGGAAGCAGATTATCAATTAGGTAAAAAAAATATTGAGTTAGTAAAGAAAGATGCTGATATTAAGGAACAAAAAAACCAACGAAACATTTTTATTATTTTGGCTTTGGCGACGTTGCTTCTCTTAACCGCCTTATCATTTTTTTATAAACGTATGCAATGAAAAAGAAGCTTGTTAGAAACATTGAATACGCAAATCAATCAGCAAAAAGACGAACTGGAGAATTTGAATCATGTGAAAGATAGATTGTTTAGTATCATCAGTCATGATCTTAGAAATCCTTTAATTACATTGCGTTCATATTTGCTGATGTCAGACAGTGAAAGTTTAAGTGCTGATAAGAAATTATTATTTAAGAATCAAACCATCAATGCGGTTTCTCAAACCGGTGAAATGCTTGATAATTTGTTAGCTTGGGCAAACATGCAAATTAAAAATACAAGTGCAAGTATAACGCCTATACATCTTGCGGAATGCGTGCAAGATGTGGTGTCAGTGTTACAGGCTCAAGCGCAGCAAAAGCAAATTACAATTCATCAGCAAGTTGAAGATATTATTGTGCCAAGTGATTTTGATATTTTATCGATTGCGTTACGAAATTTAATTACAAATGCAATTAAGTATAGCAATGAAAAGCAACACGTGTATGTGAGTATGCAGGTGCAAGACAAGAAGGTTTTTTTAACTGTTAGAGATGAAGGGGTTGGTATTACTCAGGAGAGAATTAACGAAATTCTTCAACAACAAAGTGTTTCAACAAGTAGTACAAAAGGCGAGAAGGGGAGCGGACTCAGATTATTTTTGGTGAAAGAATTATTACGAAAAATAAACGCAGAGTTGTTGATTGAAAGCAGCGCCGGTGTTGGGAGCAGTTTTTGTTTTTGCAATCAATTACATATTGCCAAATGCAAATAATCAATACTTCTACTTCACAAATTTTAAATGTGTTGTCTGTTATTGATAGTAATATTATTATTGGAGGTGATAATGGCTATATTGCTAAATCAAATGATGAATGCAATAATCTTAGTTTCATAAACCCTCCTCCCGTATTACTTGGCGATTGGTGTGAAATTCATAGAGTTGATACTAATACTATTTTTGCTTTTTCTTTAAGTGGAACATATACTATTATTTATAAATCCACTGACAATGGAAATTCATGGGTTCAAAAACTAAATACAGATTCAATTATAGGAAAACAGTTCGCAATGTTTGATAGCCTACAGGGAATACTCCTTTGCTTTCAATATACAAGCCTTCATACCTATGACGGAGGTAATTCGTGGATTAAGGAACCTTCTCCTTTTTTAGAACCTTCCCCGGTTGGAACTTTTGGCGATAGTACTATTATTTGTGGAGATCAAAATGTTGCTATTTCAAAAGATAGAGGTCATACTTGGGTAGCTTCAAGTTCCGTATTTCCTGGTGGCTCATATCAAAGAAATTTTTATTTTGGAAATAGTGATACAGTATTTTGTGTTGCTGACTATGCAGCTGGTCAGTATATGTCTTTTAGCGTCAATGCCGGAGTCAATTGGAAACATCGTTATTTTCTGAGCCCATACAATATTGACCCCTATGATTTATATTTCTTCAATATTAATGAGGGTTATGTAGTTGGATGGGATGGAAATTCCGGTGTTATTTACAAAACAGTCGACACAGGTCTTACATGGTCTGTTTATGATACACAAATCCCGCATACTCTTACAAAGATAGAATTTTTGAACGATAGTATTGCATTAATTGCAGGTACTATCGGTACACTAATTAAGTGGAATAAAAACTCTTATGCAACCGAAATAATTAACGTCGATAAACTTGATTCCAAAATATCAATTTGCCCTAACCCGACTTCAGGAACGCAAACCATTTCTTTTAAGACAAGGAATAAAAACGAAATCATAAATATCAACCTTGTTGATATCACCGGAGAAACTCTGAAAAATATTTATTCCGGTAAAAATTTCAGTAGTAATTTTAAAATCCAATCAGACATTTCAGAATTATGCAACGGCATTTATTTTTATAAAATTCAAGTCGGTGATGAAACTTATCACTCAAAAATTATTAAACAATAATCAATTCAATTTTTTCTACATTTGAGTTTCAAATTTACAAATATTCCAACCCAATTATGAGCAAATTTTATTGCGTCGATAGGCTATAAATTCTCGTAAAATGTATCAAAGTGGAATGTCAAATGAAATAAAAATAATAGAAACAAATTAAAATATGGAATACTTAAAATCATTTTTATTAGACTTGCAAGATCGATTCAGAAATCCATTAATTGGTTCATTTATTATTTCATGGTTATTTTTCAATTGGGAAATCACCTTGCTAAGTATTCATTTTTTTACTGATTCTAATTCCAAATTAAACTTTGAGCAATTTATATCAAAAATAAATCAGCTGTCAAATAATTATAATTCAATTTTATATCCCTCGCTTGGAATGGTATTTTATGTTTTTATTTTCCCTTTTATCCGGATAATCATTAGCTTTTTGCAAGCATGGTTCTCAAGACACAGAACC
>JANNYV010000649.1:0-3125 GCA_031410275.1 Bacteroidota bacterium | reverse complement strand
GGGGATTTATCTTTACAAGGAACGAAAAATAACCCAGTTGCAGATGCTCGATTCTTCAATAAATGCTGCGTATTTAAGTATTGCTAAACGAAATGACGGTGCCATTTTGATAGGAAATTATTTTGGGGAAACAAGAGAAGTAGCAAACGGAAAAATAAAAATTCATAAATTGTCAAATACTGCAAATACTGATTTGCAGCGGTTCATTATTCTTTCGCAACATAAAATTTTTACCTTCGGAGAACGTGGAGTCTTTGTAAACTACTCAGCAGAAATTAAACGGAAAAATAATCAATGTAAGGCAGCTTATCTTTTAAATGATTCTATTATTCTGTGCGGTTTTAATGATGGCATTTGCCTGTTGAATACTATACAGGAAAAATTAACGGAGTTAAACAATGGAAGTTCCTATGTCAATAGCCTCTCCGCCATTGGGCAACAATTTATTTATTGGGGCACAAAAGAAGGTCTCTTTATGTATGACTTATTAAATCATCGTAGTGATACACTTTCGAAAACTGATGAACGATTGAAAAGCAGAATCAGTTCATTGTTTGTAACACCTGACAGCCTTTTATGGGCAGCTTCTGCAACCAATGGATTGTTTGTATTTAAAAATAATAAAATCATACGGCATTTCAATGAAGAGTCTGGTTTGATTACAAATTCTATTCAAACAATATGTGCCGGACGTAAAGGTCAAGTGTGGGTAGGGAGTAATAAAGGCATTTCAATTATTAATTACGCATCATCAAAACCTGTGATACAAAATCTCTCAGTCAATGATGGATTAACATCGAATAGTATCAATCAATTATTTTTTCAAAACGATACCATGTATGCGGCTACTGAAAGTGGCATCTCTATCATTCCTGCTAATCTTTCGATTCCGACATTTAATATTCCGATTGTATTGACCGGTGTGAAAATCAATAACAGAGATACGATTCTTACGACAGCGTATTCATTGAATCCAAATCAAAATAATATTATGCTTCAGTTTGCCGGTGTTGAACTCACCGGGCATTTTAGAAATGCACAATACTCAGAAGATAAAGGAATCAATTGGATAAATGTTGATGGTGGCAGTTTGAGTTTCAGGTATGGAAGTGGTGAAAATTCTGTTTGGATGAGAGCCATTGATGTGAATGGAAATGTAGGAACGAAAATATTAAGACTTCAATTTAATATTGCGACACCTTTTTATAAAACATGGTGGTTTTGGCTGATCATTACCTTGTTGGTCTTTGTGTTGACGATTTATGTCAATACCATATTGACAAAACGCAAGCAGCAACAGAAGATTAATGAACTCATGAATCAGCAAGCCTTAGATGAACTGGAGATACAAGCATTGAAGGCACAGATGAATCCTCATTTTATTTTTAATTGTTTAAACTCTATTAAAGGATTTATTTATGATGAAGATTTTACAAATGCAAATACCTACCTGCAAAAATTTTCTCAGGTGCTTCGCAATACATTAAATTTTTCGAGCCAACCGAGTATCACGTTGAAAGCCGAACTCGAATACATTGATAATTATTTAGCATTGGAGAAACTTCGTTTCGGAAATAAATTTGAATATAAAATGGAAGTACAGGAAGGTCTGCAACAGCATGAATACAATATACCTGCTATGTTGTTACAACCCTTTGTTGAGAATGCCATCAATCATGGGGTTGGTCATCTCAGAGACCGGCAAGGCATCATATTGATAAATGTGTATCTTGCCAATGAGAAACTACATATTGTGATAGATGATAATGGTATAGGCAGGGAAGAAGCAAATGAAATAAAGCAACGGCGAAAGAGTACACATGAAAGTAAAGGCACGCAACTCACGCAACGACGAATAGAATTGTATCATATCGAATCGACCATGACAGATAAAAAGGATGAAAACGGACAAGGTAACGGAACAACCATTTATTTGGCGATACCAATTCCATTATTATAACTTAATTAAAAAATTCTAGAGCACAAATTCCAAATTCCAAATTCCAAATTCCAAAAACACAAAATCCAAAATCCAAGTACTAAATTTGAAATTCGAAGACAACTCTCCCGAACATCGGACATCGGACATCGAATATCGTTTTCAACCAACATCTATTTTTAATTATGAGCAAACATTTAAATTGTTTTATTCTTGATGATGAACTCAACAATGTAAACTTGTTGAAGAAAGTACTTCATAAGCATTGTCCGCAAGTGACGGTCATAGGTGAAGAAACAGATTCAGAAAAAGGCTTGAAATTAATTGAAGAACTTCAACCCGATTTGGTTTTTCTCGATATCAATATGCCCAACCTTAGCGGTTTTGAGTTATTAAAAAAATTAGAACCTGTTAGCTTCGAAGTCATTTTTGTAACGGCCTTTAGTGAGTATGCGGTTGAAGCATTTGAATATCATGCTATCGGTTATATCACCAAACCGATACTCGATGAAAAATTAATCCTCGCTGTAGAAAATGCCGAAGAAAGGATTAAACAAAAAAAAACCAACTCAAGTATTTTTTCTTTATTAGAAACAAAATTAAATCAGGCTGAAGAAACCAAAATCCCCTTGAGCACCTTGAACGGGATGATTTTTGTGAACAAAGAAGATATTATTTATTGTGAAAGTAGTGGCAGTTATACAAATTTCTATACCGCAGAGGGAAAAAAAATAATGGTATCAAAACAACTAGGCGAGTACGAACGAATTTTACCTGAAGGTTATTTTGTACGAATTCATGATAAATATATTATCAACCTCAAGTATGTAAATGAATATATTAAAGGACGAGGTGGTGAAATTATACTCAACAATAAAATTACCTTACCCGTTAGCAATAACAGAAAAGATAATCTCATGGCTCGATTTGATAAGTGGCTGAGACGGTAATTGACTATTCTATTTTCTGATAGAACACAGAGGTTTATGGTAGTCATTTTCATTTTGGGAATTCTTACAGTACATCTATTTCACGCAGAGGGCATAGAGTAGCAGAGGCTTATTGTAGTTCATTTTCAAATTCTCAAATTTCCTCATTCTCGCATTCGCTCATTCCAAAATTTTTCGAATTGCACAGCTATGCCCCAAAATGACATCGCTATGCAATGAAACGACATAGCTATGCA
>JANNYV010000648.1:0-1640 GCA_031410275.1 Bacteroidota bacterium | reverse complement strand
TAATTTCGCTAAGCTTTTTTGACTTTATTAGCGCTGCAACATCCCATGCCCAATAACCTGAAAAACCCCATGGCCTTTTGTGCGTATCAAACCATGGCATATCATCATTTAAATTATACCAACCTTCAAGGTATTCTTTAATGATATCTTCAGCCTCATCATTTTTTTTATAAAAAATATCAACCAATTTTTGATACTTTACAGGATCTATCAAATCTTTTGATATTTCTCTATCCTTTATTTTATAAGAAAGTAAAATATCCAGAAATGCATCTGGCTTCCAAATTTCTTTATAATTCCTGCTATTAATTTTATTTAAAAGAATTGCAAACTCATCAAAATAATTTTCAGGTGCATCTAATAAAACAGATAATGAAATAGCATTTACCATATCAGCGTAAGCTTCATCATTTTCTCCCCAACCTTTAAAAAAGTTTGGTAACGATTTTATAAACTCATTTTGAATAGTTTGAATTGACATCCCGAGTGAGTACATGACTTCTACCTTTTGCAACTGCAAACTAAATTTTGAATTATAATGTGATGGTAAAAGATTATTATTAGTATGAAGATATTGTTTATCGTCCTCTTCATCAGCATTTTGCCATTTATCAATTCTTGTAAGTTCATTTAAAAAATATTGTTCATTTTTAAATTTGTAATAACGCAAATTGTATTTTTTCGTAATGCCTTTATCATCTTTTAGTCCAAACAAATTTTTTAGAAAAATCATTTTATAATTATAATGGTACTTAATTTAAAACCAACCAGCAATAGCACTACCCAAACCACTTCCTGCAATTCCGCCAATTATTCCGCCGGCAATTCCGCCAATAACTGTACCAACACCTGGGCAAATTGCTGTTCCTATAAGTGCCCCCAATTCAGCACCTGCAATACCACCTGCTAAACCGCCCGCAGCGGAGCCTACAGCGGCTTGTGTTTTTTCCCCAAATTCACCTTCTTCTGCATAGGCTGATCCTATACTAACAGCATCCATTACAATGCCAATAACAATGGCACCTCTACCAACTACTTTTCCAACTCTTGCAATTTGATCTGCATTTCTCCATAAGAATTGATTAGCATTAATAGCACTCTCTGATGCCTGAATACTTCTTGAAAAATTTGAATTTGCCAAAGATGTCATGGGTTTAGAATTTGAAACAGAAGATCTCACCGAAGTCATAAACTCCTGCGTTCTGCTTTGAGGAAAATCCATTCCTGTACTTTGCCCTCTTTGCCTAAACCCATTATTATTTACCGGCTCATTTCTCATTGTACCATCCGTTTGTGTTCTTGTAACTGATCTATCAAGTGTATTTGACTGATTTCTCCTACGCATTTCATTAGCATCGTTAGTATTAGAAACAGCATCATTGTCCAAATGATTTTCGGTCCATCTGGTACTTAATTCTCTTCCCGTATTTGTATTTTGTAGCTGCGCCGTATTGTATTTACTATCCGTAACTTTATAATCACCACTTGTACCTCCTCTATTGTAAGCACCATCAATACCGGATGCAGTTGGTTTATCAATATTGATAACAGGATGTTCAGTTCGTACGTCTCTCCAACCATTACTTCTGTGAAAAACATTGTCTTTCATTTCTCCATAATTTCCACCTCGTATGTTTGGT
>JANNYV010000647.1:0-1801 GCA_031410275.1 Bacteroidota bacterium | reverse complement strand
GCCCACGCATCATACATTGCCATTGAAACATGAAATAAATTTCGTGCTTGAACAGGAGGTCTGGCTGCGTCTATGCGAATTGAATTTAATTGCATTTCATTCCATATTCTGGCAACAGAGTATTGTGCATTGCAGCGTGATGAGAAGACGCAACATAATAAAATGAGGGGTAAATATTTTTTCATATTCAACGTTTAGTATTTTAGAATGTTTATTTGAAAAGGCAATTCAACTTTATTTAAATAAAATAGAATATCCTTATCTATACTGACTGAATAAATTTAGTGTCATAAAAGTATACTATTCTTTTTAATTTTTCAACTATTTGCCTAAGAATGAATGTATTAACCCTTCTAGGAAGAGATTCTTTAAATGATGAATTAGGAATGATGAATTAGGAATGATGAATTATAAATGGTGAATTATTAAAGATGATTTATAAATGATGACATGTGAATTACAAATAATGAATCAAACTCATAAACTCATAACTCGTAACTCCCTAACTCGTAACTCCCTAACTCAATAACCAATAACCACTATCTCACAACTTATATCCCAATTGCAATTGAAAATAGGTCCGGTTAAAGTAATCCTTCTTCGAGATAATATTATTGATTCCTTTTCTGTAAATAAAATTACTTTGCCAATGTTTGCTTAATACAATACCGAGTTTAGGAGTAAAACCGAGGTCAATATTAGGCAAGGGTCTGAACGTAGAATTAGATTCAACATAAGTCAAATCTTGGGTCTTGGAAATTCGTTTTTGAACATCAAGTCCTGCCTTCACTGAGAATCTTGTATTGATTTTATATCCTATTGATGGATTCACAGCAAGATGGGCATAGGATGCATGTTGAACAGCACGTTCTGTATTCATACTTTGTAAATCACTAACAGCAAATGAGCCACCGGAAGTATTTCCCAATGTTTTTACACCAGCTTCATATCGGTTACTCAATGTCAACACATCTTGTATGTCTGAAGAATACATAGCCAATGCGCCATCAATAAAAAAGTGATTACTGAGCGCTAACTGATAATTAATTCCTGCTGAGTAAATCGAATTATTCCAGCCTTTGCCGATACTTCCTATAACGCTTAATTCGCTTGAAGATGTTGGATCATCTTTTTGATATTGATTGATAAATGGATTTTGCAGATGCTTTTCTGATGTATTCTGAATGATATTCTTTGCAAGCAATGTTTCTTTTTCGGGAGAAGTGGTATTTATTTTTTGTGAGAATGAAGATGAAGAATTTTGGGTTAGTGATTCTTTTTGAATAGAAGTTGTCAACTCATGATTGTTTTGTGTAGTAAAATTTGGAATAGGGGATATGGTTTTATTTTTGGATATATTATTATGCGAAGTTGTGTACTTCAATTGCGTTGGTTTTGCATGCGGTAAAGGAAAGGGATGATTTGATGAATTTACTTCTGAAATGGGTACCTCATTTTTCTGCTTAGGGCTTACTTGATTGATGGAAACGGTTTGTGAATGGGTATCTATATTGATATTTTTATTCTGTAAAAAATAGAGCGCTGAAAGCCCAAGGACAAAAAGCAAACTCGCAGCCGCCATCATTTTTTTAACTGAAAATACAGCCATTAAACCCATCATCCTTTTCGATTTTGTTGGCTTAGATATGGTATTCATTTTTTGTTGAAGTATATGCCAATTGGTTGCATTGTATTCATACTCACCTGAGTTATATACCTTTTTTATGTGTTGATCAAAATTCTCTTCCATATGTGTAGATTTATATAGGATGTGCTATTTTTTTAGTTGAGTTTATTATTT
>JANNYV010000646.1:0-2333 GCA_031410275.1 Bacteroidota bacterium | reverse complement strand
TGCACTGTGGCGCCTGCCTTAATATAATCTTCGTCACTTGCAAAGGCAGTATCACCTGCACCTGATTCAATAATCATAGTGACATTCAATTTCACAAAGTTGGCCACCATTTCTGGCAAGGCTGAAACACGGTTTTCTCCGGAGGGTTCTTTTAAAATTCCAATGGTCATAATGCTTAATTAATGCACTAACATACTATAAAAATTTTATTTACAAAAATTGAAAGAAAAATAAACACTATTTCAGAACATAAATGAGAATGAATAGGTGTATTCCATTTAATTATCTCTCACCTTTCCTACAACTCTCTTGATATAATTTTCAATGGTTTCATCCTCTTCAATAGGAATGGCTTGTAAGCCAAGTGAAATCATATCGGTGAATTTGATATAGGCATCAAACTGCGCTTTCAATTTATGCTCATCATTGGTTTCCCAATAATAGCCTTCATCAACCATTTCAAACTTCTCGAAATATTTTGCTGAAATATACCTGAATAAATGAATAATTTGTTTATGAATTTCGATACCTGCGTATTGTGTTTTGGTAAACAACTGATACAAATGCTTTTCAAATTTCTTGTCTTCTTTACAAATTGCCAACATACCAAGCGAACACATTCTCCGGTTTCTTAGAAATATAAATTGTACCGGTTCGCATTCAGGAGGATTGAGAATAATACCATACAATGTATACTCCTTTTCATCTTCATCTATGGCATCAAATGAGGTTTCAAAGACATGGGATTTCCATTCATTTGCAATAGCTACGTCCTGCAACTCTTCTATCATTGCTGCTAAGGAAGCGCTCTTTTTAAATTTGCCGTTGTAATGAATACTCAATCCCATGCCGTAAAGTAAAATATTTTTTTTTGAATTTTCGGTATGAATAAAAGTATTTTAATGAAAAGGTAATTAGAATTATTTCAATTGATATAAGTTGGTATAATCATTGATAGATTTATTTTGACAATTCTGTGACAAAAAATAAAAAGAAAGATATTGAATAGAAGCAATTTTCTTGAATTATTACAGACCTTTGCGATACATACATCATGATAAAAAATAATCTGCTAGTACTCTTCCTTTTATTTCTCTTCGCATCATGTGAAAAGAAAGATAATTCAATCACACTTCCTGCCAAAAGTGACGGTGAAGTATTACAAACTGATATGGGTGAAAATTATGAAGTTCAGTATTTTGTTAATCTACAGGAACACCGTATTGTTCATACCAGTGTCATTGATAATTGGGATTTAGCGTTTCAAAGTGGCATGGATGAGCATATTGTTTTTTTGAATGGCGGGAAAGGCATGGCTGCATATAATACGAATAAAACAAAGTTTGAGGATGTCAATTATGCTGATACAACACAAGCTAAAACTTCTTGGAGTTATGACTCACCAACAGGCATGATGGACTCAGCCGCCATTGGCGATTGGAAAAGCAAGAATACTATTTATCTTATTCGACTAAATGAAACCGGCACTAAAGTACGGAAATTACAAATCATATCTGAAGATGCTTTTCAGTATACAATAGCCGTTGGAGATATTGCATCAACAGTACCTGCAACCATTACTGTTATAAAAAACGGAGCTTGTAATTTCACTTATTTTTCGTTTGATTTTTTAACAACGGTCAGTAATGTAGAACCGGATAAAAATTTATGGGACTTACAGTTTACCAGATATAATTATACATTTTACGATCAAAACCCTATACTTCGTTATGTGGTAACGGGTGTATTATTAAACCCGAATAATACCTCCGGTTATAAAGATTCATTAACTAATTATAATGCCATTAATGATGTGTTTGCTACATCAGTTCCATTGACATTCAACAGAGATGTTATCGGGTTTGATTGGAAATTTTACAGTGGTATTGGCGGAGGTGGCGGAAGTTATTCGATCGTCAAGAAATATAATTATATCATCAAAGATCAACACGATCATTACTTCAAATTACACTTCCTTGATTTTTATAGTTCATTGGGAGTGAAGGGGAGTCCAAAATTTGAATTTTACGAATTAAAATAGTGCTTAGTGTCGTGTCAAGTTTTAAATAGTCAGAGGGATTTTCGTTACCTTTCCCTTACGCTGTGCCAATTTGATAATAACATCAATTGATTTATATCCTAATCAATCAAGTTGTGGCAACGGGAATAATGATTTGAATGGAGACTAAGTAGGGCCAAAAAAATTCCCTATCAATGAGTGTCTCATCAACCGAAATAGTGAATACATTTAACGGATGAGTTTTTTGAATAAACGTCAAGAGGAAAATGGAATACTCTTTTTACTGGTCATTCGGCTCACATTAATTAGCTGG
>JANNYV010000645.1:0-3921 GCA_031410275.1 Bacteroidota bacterium | reverse complement strand
TAATAATAATCAACACTGATGGTACCTGGTTTGTAATTCAACTTAAATTTATAGGTCGCATTTACACCGCCATTCCAAGCCTTTTCGTTTTCCAAACCGTATATTCCATCTAATTGCGAAGGTAGAATCAACACCGTTCTGCTTGTTGCAAAAAGACCCAAGTTCTCCGAAAAAATTGTGGCTGTCCGGTACGCTTTGCCAACAGAACCCCGTATTGCAATATGCTCATCGGGTGCATAGCGGATATGAAAACGTGGTGTAAAATAAAGTCCGTATAACGAATGATAATCTGCCCGCACACCTACCACAGCATTGACCTTTTTTGAAAATGTATGTGCATACTCACTAAATATACCGGCTACTACTTCATTACTTTTATATGTATTCAAATTAACGCCTTCATTCCGGTCGATATAGTTAATCGTTGCACCTAACTTAATCACCCGGTTTGTATTTTTAATCATACTTTGAAAAATATAATTTGCATACAAGGTATTTTCATCGGCGTTGTAAATCTTTCGCCCAAAGTTCATCCGTTGAATATGATTCGAAAAAGATAATTGTAATCCCATACTCTTCCATGGTTTCTGTTCATACACCTTTCCAATTTTACTCCACGCATCCAATCGCTTCGTCTTCAATTTCATTCCCCAATACATACTTGTATTCGGGTTTTCACTAGCTTTAAAACCAGTGCTTCCACCCCAATTATCGGTGGTATTATATTTCACACCAAGTTGTAGTTCTCTCCCTTTTTTTCCAAACCACATCCATCGGTTTGCACCAATAAATGTAGTACCCATTGGCTGATCTATAAAGTGATCCTTGTTCTGATCCTCTTTCATCCATTGCGATTTCGCATGTAGAAAAATATTGGTATACAATTTCTTCTTCGGTTCAAATTTCAAATAGGCATTCCCTTCCGTTCGCCCCTGATTGCTTTGATACAAATTATAAAATTGTTTGTCTCCTTCCATCGGTTTACGAAGCTCAATATTTATTTGGCCTGCAAGTCCCTCATATCCATTCACCACAGAGCCAGTGCCTTTACTCAGTTGCATTCCTTCAATCCACTGACCGGGTGTAAAGGTTAAGCCAGTAATACTTGCCAGCCCTCTCACCTCAGGAATATTTTCGCGTGTGATTAATGTATAAGGTCCGGCGAGACCAAGCAATTGTATTTGTTTATAGCCTGTTACTGCATCCGTAAAAGCCACATCTACACTTGGCGTTGTTTCAAAACTTTCGCTCAAATTGCAACAAGCGGCTTTCAATAATTCTTTGCTTCCAATGCGTTCAATCTTTTGCATAGTCAGTAAACTAATCTCCGTGGTGAAACGTTTTTGTTTAATCACTACATCCTTTATTTTTTGAAATAACGGATACACAATTTTCAATTCCTTTGATAAATCTGTCAGTAGAATAGTATCATTGGCAATATGCTCATACTGTATGATAATACGCTTGGCTGTATCAGGAATTTCTAATGAAAACTTCCCTTCTTTATCAGTAAACGAAAAAAGTTTTTTGGTATATAGTATTTTTGCTCCCATCACCGGCAGCTCAGTATTATTTTTTCCTTTCTCTAAAATACTTCCATAAAGTGTCGTCATGTGCGGTTGCGCATATGCATATGACGAAGCAAGTAGTAGTGTCAACGAAAAAAATAGACTGAATGACAAAATTAAACCATGTTTACTCATGTACACAAACTCCGGTTCTGTAGGCGCAACAATGTGGTAATTTTTTATAGGCTTTATCAGTTGCTTTATGATTTTTAGAATCGTGCCCAACGTTGGCAACAGCAATGGCCACCTGATCCATTGATGTTTTTTCTGTATTAAAAACAACCGTCAAAATTTTCGTTGTCTTATTCCATTCGGCATGTTTCACACCTTTTATATACGAGGCGTCTTCAATACGTTCTTTACATTCTCCACAATTTCCGTACACCGTCATCGTATCTGTTTTCATGTTGCTTTGTGCAACCAATGTTGTTTGTATAAACGAGAACATCAGCATTAGTGTGATATTCATAATAATTATTTTCATTGTAAATATTTTTAGAGTGATTAAAATTTAATTGGGCGTGCCCCCGAAGCGTCCCGTGACAAAAATGGGGTATCGGTCAATTTAGCGTTACATAGTTGTCTACGGGACTGCTTCGGGGTCGGGCTATTCGCTTCAATCCCTGACAAAAGCGTCAGGGGATTTTCGCTACGATCCCTCACGCAAATACAGTCGTCTTCAAGACATTCAACTATAAAATAAAAATGAATGATTCCGTTTGTATGCCGGCAGTATATTCGTTCTGTCCGGCGCTTTAGGAAGCGCACTTGCCTGTACCGATTCGTAAAAAAATATGTGTGCTAAATTAAATGAGGATGAAGAATTTAATCTATCTGATGCATCGTAGGAGATAAACTGTTTTTGTGTTTGCTCATCTTTTAGCTGATCATCTAAAATTTTAATGGTTTTAATTTCATCCTTACAACAATTATCAGGTCGGCCATTTCTGTTTTCTTCACAACAACAATTTTCTTTATTAAAAAAAGATAGTGAAGCCAAATCACCACCACAATAATGTGCTTTCAATGTCAACCCCAAAGAGGATATCAGATACAGAAACAAACATGATATAGATAGAAATTTTCGCATGAACGACACAAAAATAAAACAGGATATTGGTATGCGGTGTTAAAAAAGAAGAATTGTTTTTATGCCAGCATATTCAAGGAAATTCTCCAATATGTCGCTGTTCTGAAAATCAGTCACCTACAATACACAAACTGAATAGCTTAGAAACGGGGCTAAACCAATGTGTTAATCGAGATGGTACTTTATACTCCCTTTCATTTCGAAGTATCCCATGATATATTTTGTATCCATTGCAATCAAAAGAATAGTGACAATATAAAATGAAATATTAAAGAGCGTGAAGAGCGTAAATTCAATTGAAGAGAAAGCATGTATAAACTTAGCAAATCCAATAATGACGAGTAATAAATTAAAAATAAGGGCCACTATTTTTATCCCTTTTAATGTCCTGCTTCGCATCGACCGGTTCAGCTCAAAATAGAATTGAACCAAATTATAAATCCCAATTAAAAAAAAAGGGGCGGTTATCAATAGGCCAACCAGAATTTTTGAACGTGCATTAACAGGCATCCCTTCTTGACTAATAAATACATAGAAGAAATAAAAAATGAATAATACCCAATACAATCTAAAAAATGCAATTATTCTGTACCAGGCTGGAAGCCGGGGTTCTTTAAATTCTGCTTCTTCAAAAATTGATTCTTCCATTGAGTTATTATTTATACCATCTCCCTTTCATACACTTTAATTTCATTATAGATAGTATCACGCTCTACCGGAACGCGATTTGCGTCATAAATCAATTCGCAAATTTGTTCGGTACTCATGGCAGGGTTTTGCTCTTCGCTTCCTGCCATCGAATATATTTTTGTGCTGTCGTCGATGGTGCCATCCAAATCATCGACACCAAAGTTGAGCATCAGTTGCGCATTGTTTCTGCCAAGCATTGGCCAATACGCTTTCAGATGGGCGAAGTTGTCCATAAAAATTCTGGCAACAGCATACACTTTTATATCTTCAATGATACTACTCTCTGCAATATGACTCATATCATTGTCTTTGTTGCGAAACTTCAATGGAATAAAACAATTAAACCCTTTGGTTTCATCTTGCATCGCCCGCAATTGGTTCATATGATCTATACGATGTGCATAGGTTTCGATATGTCCGTAAAGCATGGTTGCGTTTGAATGCATCCCAAGTTTATGAGCCGTTCGGTGAATATCTAACCAACCTTCACCATCTACTTTATCTTCGCAAATTTTCGTTCGTACTTCGGGTGCAAATATTTCAGCACCACCACCGGGCAATGATTGCAAGCCT
>JANNYV010000644.1:0-7181 GCA_031410275.1 Bacteroidota bacterium | reverse complement strand
AGTCGTAGGTTATCTCTTTGATGGCATTTTTTAAATCCGTCAGGTAGGCTTTCTTTTTATAAATATCGACGGGCAAATTTTCAATAATAATTTGTAAATGATCGACATGTTTCAGAATGGCTTCGGTCAGTATTTTAGATTGATGTGCATCATTGTGATAACCAATGATACCGTCTTTGGCGCCGTCAAACTCATCAGCAGCCCGTTGTACTTTATCGATATTATCATGCACTAATTGCCCGCCGATAGGAACGGGCACCCATATTTCTGTTGATGTAAACGGGTCTTTTTTTTCGGGTCTGACTTTTTGTGAAATAGAAAAAATAGGTATCAGCAATACAGCTAATAGAATAAAGTATTGTTTCATGTTTTATGAGTAGTGGAGCAAATGTAAAAACAAATAAACAATTTAAAATATGTTTAGTTTACTTTAACGGGAGGGAAATGATTAGGCGTAAGTCGCAAGGACTATGTCGTAAGGCACCTATTCTCTAACATCTCTAATTAATACGCCCACTTCAAATAGGTAGCGCCCCATGTAAAGCCACCGCCAAATGCAGCGAGAATTATATTATCTCCTTTCTTTAATTTTTTTTCCCATTCCCATAAACAAAGAGGCAATGTTCCGTTGGTGGTATTGCCATAACGTTGAATATTCATCATTACTTTTTCTTCAGGCAATCCCATGCGTTCGCGTGTTGCATCAATGATACGTTTGTTGGCCTGATGCGGTACCAACCAAGTGACATCATCACCTATGAGATGGTTGCGTTGCATAATATCGTACGCCACATCAGCCATATTTTTGACAGCGAATTTAAAAACGGTTTGCCCTTCTTGATATACAAAATGTTCCTTCGCCATGACCGTCTCAACCGTTGCAGGTTTTACAGAACCTCCTGCTTTTTGATGAAGAAAGGAACGACCTGAACCATCTGAACGAAGTATACTATCGACAATACCTAAGCCTTCTTCATTTGGTTCTAACAAAACGGCACCACAACCATCACCGAAAATAATACAGGTTGCCCGGTCTTCGAAGTTGAGAATAGAACTCATTTTATCACCGCCAACCACGATTACTTTTTTATGTTTGCCGGTTTCAATAAACTGTGCTGCGGTAGTCAGCGAATAAATAAAACCACTGCATGCCGCACTGATATCATACCCCCAGGCATTTTTCATTCCGAGTTTATCTGTAATGATATTGGCCGTTGCAGGAAATGTAAAATCAGGTGTGGTGGTTGCACAAATCAATAATTCAATATCAAGCGGATTGATTCCTGTCTTGTCAAATATTTCCTGTACCGCTTTCACAGCCATATCGGATGTACCAAGACCTTCGCCCATTAATATCCTTCGTTCTTTAATACCTGTTCTTGTGGTGATCCATTCATCTGTGGTATCAACTATTTTTTCTAAATCTAAGTTACTGAGTTTATCTTCAGGAACGTATCCACCTACACAGGTGATAGCGGCTTGTATTTTAGACATGCTTATTTTTTAATTAAATGGACGGTAAAGTTAGTATTTTAATTGAGCCATGAAAGGAAAAATTTTTGAAATAAAGTCTTTGATTCCCGAATTTTTAACCGTTCCTTTAATCTTCAAAATGGACAATAAAAAAACTATCCGTGCATGGACATTTTATGATTGGGCTAATTCGGCTTATTCATTAATTATTACTTCGGCTATTTTTCCTTTGTACTATACATCCATCGTGCCTGAATATGTTGACATTTACGGGAAGCATTTTAACCGCTCTGCACTTGCCTCCTATTCAATTGCGTTTTCATTTTTATTGATAGCTTCTTTATCTCCCCTGCTTTCTTCGATTGCAGATTATAATGGAAACAAAAAAGCCTTTATGCGTTTTTTTTGTTACATGGGTTCATTGGCATGTATTGCATTGTTCTTTTTTCAGAAAGATGCAAATGGAAATCCGAATATTTTATTTGGTTTATGCTGCTCGGTGATTGCATCCATTGGTTATTGCGGGAGTATTGTTTTTTACAACGCCTTTCTGCCCGAAATTGCTTCCAAAGAAAATCAGGATAGAGTAAGTGCCAAAGGCTTTGCTATGGGGTATATTGGTAGCGTTATTTTAATGGTCCTGTGTTTTGTTTTTATTATGCTGAATGAAAAATTAAAATTAGGCTTGGGTACATTACCTGTTCGTATTTCATTTTTATCTGTCGGGATTTGGTGGATTGGATTTGCACAAATCACCTTTCATCATCTTACCGAAATAAAGAAAGCCCCCATTTCAAATATAAATTCTGTTTCATTCAGCGGATATGAAGAGCTGCATCGTGTTTGGAAAAGCCTTACGCATTCACCTGAACTGAAAAAGTTCTTATTCTCTTTTTTCTTTTATAATATGGGTGTGCAAACCGTGATGTATATGGCCACTTATTTTGCAAGTGATGTACTGAAATTAGAGACCATGCAATTGCTCAGTGTGGTACTGATTATACAATTAGTCGCGATAGGCGGTGCTTGGTTATTTGCAAGACTGTCTGCTAAAAAAGGAAATAAGTTTTCATTGCAATCATTGGTGATTATTTGGATAGGTATTTGCATAGCAGCCTATTTTGTACAAACCGCTAATGAATTTTATTTGCTCGCATTTTGTGTGGGTATGGTCATGGGGGGTATCCAATCGATGTCACGCTCAACCTATTCTAAATTATTACCTGTGACAGACGATACCGCTTCTTACTTTAGCTTTTATGATGTCTGCGAAAAAGTAGGCATCGTAATCGGCACCTTGTCGTTTGGTATAATTGCTGAACAAGTCGGTGGCATGCGCAATTCGACCATCGGTCTGTCTATTTATTTTATAGTCGGCTTTTTTCTCCTGATGCGCATGAAGAAAATGGAGTTAAAAACGGATGAACCCAATGCAGTATGAATGAATCTTTCGTAACAATATTGGCTACACTCAACAATAGTGGTATTGCCTCACAACTGATCAATCAAATACATCATCCTATTTGTTTATTGTTATTGCAAATGCTGCTTATTTTATTGGTATCGCGTTTGTTCGGATTGTTCTTTTCTAAACTCAGGCAACCGGCTGTTATTGGCGAAATCATTGCCGGCATTTTTCTTGGCGCATCCGTGTTGGGAAATCTCTTTCCACATTTTTTTGGTTTCATTTTCCCGGCCACTTCATTCGATAATTTAGAAGTCATCAGTAAACTTGGTCTTGCACTTTTTATGTTCATCATTGGTATGGAATTAGATTTGAATGACCTAAAAAACAACGCCAAATCAGTTTTTATAATTAGTACAAGCAGTATCCTGTTTCCATTTGTATTGGGTATTATCATGGCGTATTTTATGTTCCCTCTCTTTGTGATAAACGATGTTCCCTTTTTTGTATTCGCTATTTTTATGGGTATCTCATTAAGCATTACGGCCTTTCCTGTGTTAGCCCGAATTGTAAAAGCAAGAGGCTTACACAAAAAGCCATTAGGCATGCTAGTGTTGAGTGCGGCAGCATTTGCCGATGTCATTGCATGGTGCATATTGGCCATCATTATTGCCATTGCCAAAGCGGGCACATTTAGTATGGCATTGTTTACCATCGTTAGCGCCATTGTATTTATTGTGGCCATGTTTTTTTTCGTCCGCCCATTTTTAGTAAAAATTATTTCGAGAATTCGTCAGGCACATTATGGCGACAGCAATATGATGATCATCTCATTTATTGTCTTATTACTCGCAGCATTCCTTGCTGAACTTATCGGCATTCATATGTTATTCGGTGCTTTCTTAGCGGGCGTGGTAATGCCCAATAATGAATCTTTAAAACATACCATTACGTCAAAAATAGAAGACGTGAGCACACATTTTTTATTGCCCGTTTTCTTTGCCTTCACCGGACTCCGTTTGCAAATTGGTTTACTCAATTCGCCCTTTCTATGGATGATTTGTCTCCTCATTATTCTAGTGGCTATTATAGGAAAACTTGTTGGCAGTGCAGTGCCCGCAAAAATGGTCGGCATGAGTTGGAAAGATTCATTCAGCATCGGCGCCTTTATGAACACAAGAGGATTGATGGAACTCATTGTGCTAAATATCGGGTATGAATTAGGTATTTTATCACCCGAGTTATTTGCCATCTTGGTGCTCATGGCCATTGTCACTACCATCATCACAAATCCGTTTTTAGATTTGATAGATTATTTTTTTGACAGAAAAAGCAAACAGTAATGTTGGTTCCATTCTTAATTAAACCTCCTGCGTTAAAATAAGTGAATGCATGCAACGAAGAGTATTTCTACTTAATGATGAATATTATTTGGGCGGCACACACGCTTTCCGCTCCAATCCCTGACCAAAGCGTCAGGGGATTTCCGCTACAATCGTTGCCGCAATACAACGTCACCTCAAAATCATACCAATCTGATTTAATTTTTCTGACTAAAAAGTAAAAGACAATGTCATTACTTTTGCCGTATGAAACTTTATACAATCAATACCGGATTTTTTAAATTAGATGGAGGCGCTATGCATGGTGTCGTACCAAAAAGTATGTGGAACAAAGTAAATCCTTCCGATGAAGATAATATGTGCACATGGGCGATGCGATGTTTATTGGTCGAAGATGAAGGCAGACTTATACTAATAGACACCGGTATGGGCAACAAACAAGATGAGAAATTCTTCAGCCACTTTTATCCGCATGGTGAAGATAGTCTCGAAAAATCACTACATGCACTAGGCTTTGCCACCGATGATATCACCGATGTTTTTTTAACTCATTTACATTTCGATCATTGTGGTGGTGCTATCAAACGCGACGGCGAAAAATTAGTCACAACCTTTGCGAACGCGACCTATTGGAGTAATGAAACACATTGGAATTCGGCCTTGAAGCCAAATATCAGGGAACGGGCTTCGTTTCTAAAAGAAAATATTTTACCGATACAAGAAAGCGGTCAATTAAAATTTATAGAGGCAAAAGATGGTACGTTATTCACATCTAATATTCAACTAAGAATCGTGAATGGTCATACCGATTCTATGATGTTACCCCTCATCAATTATAATGGCAAATCAGTTTTGTATTGTGCCGACCTCATGCCTTCGGTTGCACATATCTCACTACCCTGGGTAATGGGTTATGATATGCGACCATTAAATACATTAGAAGAAAAAGAAAGATTACTCAATGAAGCTGTCGACAACAATTGGATATTATTTTTCGAACATGACAGAGTGAATGAATGTTGCACCCTTCAAAAAACGGAGAAGGGAATAAGAGCGGAACAAATTATGACGATGAGGGAATTTGTGAATGAGAGAATTCGAGAATGAGAGAATGTGAGAATTCGTGAATGGAAGGAACAGTATCTTGATAAAAATATTTTAATTTTAATTGATTTGTAATTTCCATTTTCAAATTCTCTCATTCCCACATTTACAAATTAATTCAGTATCCCGAGTTCCTTTTTTTGTTTCGCATCAATCACATCAGGTGCATCGAGCATCACATCTCTACCGGCATTATTTTTAGGGAATGCAATATAATCGCGAATCGAATCGGAGCCGCCAAGCAATGCACAAAGCCGGTCAAACCCAAGTGCAATACCACCATGCGGCGGTGTGCCATATTCAAACGCACTTAATAAAAAACCAAATTTTTGATTCGCTTCTTCTTTTGTAAAGCCTAACGCTTCAAACATTTTTTCTTGTAATGCTTTATTAAAAATACGAATTGAACCGCCACCAATTTCGGTACCGTTAATCACAAGGTCATAGGCATTGGCTCGAATATCATTATATTTCGAGCGGTCATCCATCCAGGTAATATGCTCAGGTTTGGGTGATGTAAACGGATGATGACAAGCAATATACCTGTCTTCTTCGGCATCATATTCAAACAAAGGAAAATCGAATACCCAAAGAGGTTTAAATTCGTTGGGATTGCGTAAGCCTAATCTGTTGCCCATTTCCAAACGAAGTTCGCTAGTGGCTTTGCGTGTCAAGGCTTCATCTCCGGCTAGTATCAAAATTAAATCACCGGCAACAGCATGACAGGCTATTGCCATTTGTTTTAATTTTTCTTCATCAAAAAATTTATCCACTGAACTTTTAATCGTTCCGTCTGTATTCATTTTGATATACACCAACCCTTTCATTCCGAGTTGAGGACGCTTTACCCATTCGGTTAATTCGTCGAGTTGTTTGCGGGTGTATTCACTGCAATTTGAGGCTGCAATTCCAAGGACAGTTTGTGCATTATCAAATACCGGAAACCCTTGCCCTTTTGCAATGGTATTCAAATTTTTCAAGGTCATGTCAAAACGGATATCAGGTTTGTCATTACCGTAATGTTTCATTGCATATTCCCATGTCATACGCGGAAGCGCTTCAGAAATTTCGATGCCTTTTACTTCCTTGAAAATATGTTTGGTCATTTTTTCGAAGGTTTCTAAAATATCTTCTTGATTAATAAAGCTCATTTCACAATCTATTTGCGTAAATTCAAGTTGGCGATCGGCGCGCAAATCTTCATCACGAAAACATTTTACAATTTGATAGTAACGGTCATAACCGGCTACCATTAAAAGTTGTTTAAACAATTGCGGTGATTGAGGCAATGCATAAAATTGTCCCTGATGCATACGGCTTGGCACTACAAAATCGCGGGCACCTTCCGGTGTTGATTTAATCAACATGGGCGTTTCTACTTCCATGAAATTGTTTGCATCCAAAAAATTTCGTGTTGCTCTACTTATTTGATAACGCAACTCTAAATTCTTTCTGACTGTATCTCTTCGCAAATCGAGATAACGGTATTTCATACGCAATTCTTCGCCACCGTCTGTATGATCTTCGATTGTAAATGGAGGTGTTTCGGACGCATTTAAAATAGCATATTCTTTTACGTCAATTTCGATATCGCCGGTCGGTATGTTTGCATTTTTATTGCTTCGCTCTAACACCACACCGGTAATTTGTAATACAAATTCTCGTCCTAAAGGGCTTGCCTCAAGCATTGCATTCATAGTGTCATTAAAAAATAATTGTGTAATACCGTAGCGGTCTCGAAGGTCTATAAATGTAATGCTACCAAATTTGCGTATGGTTTTTACCCAGCCGGCTAAATTTACGGTTTGTCCATTGTGTTCTAATCTCAATTCACCACAGGTATGTGTTCTATACAT
>JANNYV010000643.1:0-12279 GCA_031410275.1 Bacteroidota bacterium | reverse complement strand
GGGTTACGGAGGTAAGGGTTAAGGGGTTACAAGTTAAGGGCAAACCACAATTTATCATTCATCATTTATCATTCATTCTTAAATTTTTATTTTCCTTACTATCATACGCCTTATGCATTTGACTTACAACTTCTGACTTATTCAGCCGTCCAACCGCCGTCAATAGGAAATGAAATACCGGTAATCGTTCTTGCGTTTTCATTGGCTAAAAATAAGGCAGCTTCTGCAATTAATTCAGCAGGAATAAATTCTTTGATGGCTTGTTTATCGAGCATCACTTTTTGTATCACCTCTTCTTTGGTCATATTATGCACTTTCATCTGATCGGCAATTTGATTATCCACAATCGCAGTATGCACATAACCCGGGCAAATAGCATTACAGGTAATTCCAAATTCAGCGCCTTCCAATGCAATCGTTTTTGTAAATCCAATAAGCCCATGTTTCGAAGCCACATAAGCACTCTTAAAAGCGGATGCCACTAGTCCATGTGCCGACGCTATATTAATGATACGACCGAATTTATTTTCCTTCATTTTTTTCCAAACAGCTTTTGTCAAATGAAAGGCTGAACTTAAATTAACGCCCATAATGGCATCCCATTTTTCATCTGGGAATTCATCAATGGCCGATACGAATTGTATGCCTGCATTATTGACCAACACATCAATACTTCCAAATTTTACTTCCGCATCAGCGACCATTTTTTTGTCCGCTTCTTTGTCCATAATATTTGCTGCAAAATAAAGATGGTCAATCTTATATTCATCGGCGATTTGTTTTGCAATAGCTTCTCCATCTGCATCTATACTGTCGAATACAATATTGTAGCCTGCTTGTGCAAACCTGATAGCAATTGCCTTTCCAATTCCGCTTGTTGCGCCTGTAATGAGTGCTGTTCGTTTCATAGCTATTTCTTTTATGCAAGATTAATTAAACACAGTCACACAACATAGTTTAAGTTGTTAAGAATATCAAGCAACAGAATAGTTTTAAACGTATCTGAAGGTTTGATCTTAAACTTTGGATACATTATAAAAAAACATCCCAACGAGAAACGTTGAGATGCTTTTATATTGATAATAGTTAAAAACTAAATGGCATTACGCGCCTTCGTTTCCTTCCATTTTTTTCTTTAAATCTGCTAAGGCGCCAATATCACCTAAGGTTGCTTTCTCAACTTTTGTCTGAAGTGTTTTCACTGCCTTCTTCGTATTGTCAGCATCTGTGTTTGCTTCTTTACGGGCTGCATCTTTTTCTTCTTCTAAATGTTGCTCCCAAACTTTCGAGTGAGATACCATGATACGTTTTTCGTTTCTATCGAATTCAAGAATCACAAATTGATTCGTTTCATCTACAGCAATTAATTTTTCATCTTCTCTTTTCAAATGACGTGTTGGTGCAAAGGCTTCCAATCCGTATTGAAGTTGAATTATACCGCCTTTTTCTTCTTTGCGTATCATGACACCATCATGTACCGAACCAATCGGGAACACCGTTTCAAAGGTAGTCCAAGGATCCTCTTCAATTTGTTTATGACCTAACGAAAGTTTACGTGTTTCTTTGTCTACACCCAAAACAATCACTTCAAGGTTTTCACCCGTTTTAATAAAATCAGAAGGATGATTGAAACGTTTTACCCAACTCAAATCAGAGATATGTATCATACCGCCAATACCTGATTCAAGTTCAACAAATACACCATAAGGTGTTAAGTTTTTCACCAGACCATTATGACGGCTTCCAACTGAATATTTATTTTCAATTTCATCCCATGGATCTTGCGTCATTTTTTTGATAGACAAACTCATTTTGCGTTCGTCTTTATCAATTGATACAATGATTGCTTCATGCTCATCACCCATTTTAAAGAATTCCTTCGCGTTAATCGGTTGGTTGCTCCATGTAATTTCAGATACATGCACAAGACCTTCAATACCGGTTTCAATTTCAAGGAAAGCACCGTAATCTTCGATGTTCACCACTTTACCTTTTACTTTATTTCCTTCTGCAATGGTATCAGGTAATGAATCCCAAGGGTGAGGAGTCAATTGTTTCAACCCAAGTGAAATACGTTTTTTCTCATCATCAAAATCAAGTACACATACATTTAGTTTTTGACCATTGTGCAATACTTCCGTCGGATGATTGATACGACCCCATGATATATCGGTGATATATAATAACCCATCTAATCCACCTAAATCGATGAAGGCACCGAAGTCAGTTACATTTTTAATTGTTCCTTCAAGTACTTGTCCTTTTTCTAATTTAGAAATAATTTCGGTACGTTGTGCTTCAATATCACTTTCAATTAATGCTTTATGCGAAACCACAGCATTGCGAATAATTTCGTTGATTTTAACCACTTTAAATTCCATGGTTTTATTCACGAACTGATCATAATCAGTAACAGGTTTCACATCTATTTGCGAACCCGGAAGGAAGGTTTCCATTCCAAAAATATCAACGATCAAACCACCTTTGGTTTTAGATGTGATATGTCCGTTTATAATTTCTCCGGTCTTATAAAGTTCTACAATCTTATCCCAAGCTCTGTGCTGACGGGCCAATTTGCGGCTAAGATGTAAGTGACCATCTCTGTCTTCTTTCGATACAATCAGTACTTCTACTTCATCACCGATTTGTACGTTTGGAATATCTCTGAATTCATTTAACGAAATAAGTCCGTCACTTTTGTACCCAATGTTCACAACAGCATCCGTTTTTGTCAAACCAACAATATGACCAACGGTCATTTCATTATCGGCTACAGCTCTGAATGTAGATTCATAGGTTTTATCAAATTTTTCACGGTCTGCCTTGTTATAGGTAGATACGTTGCGTTTGTCTACACTCCAATCGAAATCGTCGTGTGCTCCGGCTTGACCAGCGGAAAGGTTTTGGGGGTTTGTTAATGTTGTTTCTTCCATTTTTTTAGTTTGTTAATAAATAATTGTTTAAATAAGGGACGCGAAAGTAAGACAATCAACTAACTTTTCCACATTTTTGAGAAAATAATATCGGGAGGCTGTTAGCTGGCGGCTATTAGCTGATGGCTTTTGAGCAACTAAAGATATTGACTAATCAGAATTGGATATTGCAAATGTTTTGGGCGTTCCCCTGAAGGCGAAAAGCAAGCACGTTCTCAAATCTATTCAAGTTCTTCATTGCTTTTCTGCTTCATTATTGGGCGTTCCCCTGAAGGCGAAAAGCAAGCACAATCTCAAATGTATTCAGGTTCTTCGTTGCTTTTCTGCTTCAGGGGTCGGGCTATCCGTTCCAAGTCCTCGGTCAGTCATGCCACGCTCAATGTCCCGCTAAAGCCTGACCTGTGGGCTTTCCACTACTATCCCTAACGCTCGGGAATTCTCCAAATTATGATGAAGTCACAAACCGAGGCAAAAAGATTTAGCCCGTATTTTATTTCCTAACCTACATCATTTCTAATGACTCCTTCATGTTTCACCTTTGTGATGCCTTATACTCAAAGAAAAAATAAAAAGTGCGTATACGGTTTCACCATTAAAAAAATAAATCATGAAAACTTTAATCAGAATCAATTTCCAACACATTTGCCCGAAAAACTATTTTTTAATTTTTATCATGACCCTATTGTTTAGCATTGATATGAAGGCACAAGGCAATTATTTGAATTCAACTATTGAACGAAAACAACCACTGATTTACAGCGATGCTTTTGTAGGCTTTTCGAAAGCAGGGTTATGTGGGGTTGGCCAAAATTTGATTTTAGGAAATCAATGGGGTATACATGTCGGATTTATAAACGGACACCAAACATCGAATAACCAGCCAACGGATTACAAGGTAGAAAAGTCAGGATTCCATGTGACACCGACTGATCGATACAACGCAACTTCACTTCGTGTTGCCAGAATTTTTTCTGTGAACAAAATAATACGCTTTAAAGCAGAAGTAGGAATATCGAGCCTTCGGTATGAAACAGTTCATTTTAATCCTTACATAGTAACCTCAACATATGGCGGCCTCTGGGATTGGCTATTTGGAACAAGTACCGGTTCAACCGTTCAAACTAAATACTACAATGTATCCTATACGAAAGATAAGAGCCTTGGCTTGAGTACACGATTGATGACAGAATTCACATTCTCCCGCATGCTGGGTATGCATGCAGCCATCTTGGGAACCTTTACTCCAAAACATTCTTTTATTGGACTTGAAACCGGAATCAATCTTGGGCGTGTTCGAAATAAATAGAATAGATAAAATGTTCAATAACCGTTCTGCGAAGCGTCTTCGCTTCGCAGAGGATATGTTGTCGCTTTTAGCGACCTCTACAAATTGCAATTTGTAGAGAATATTTCTTGAAGTCTCACTAAGTTCAAAGTAGTCTATTCTTGCTTTTAGTAACCGAGAGCTATCCACCAAAGCTATTAGCTCTCTTAATCCAATATCGGTCTCAACCATTTCTCAGCTTCACGCCGTTCTGCGAAGCGTCTTCGCTTCGCAGATAGTATGTTTTCGCTTTTAGCGACCTTCACAAATTGCAATTTGTTGAAGTGCACCGTTCTTCGAAGCGTCCTTCGCTTCGAAGTATTATGTCCTCGCTTTTAGCGAGTAGATAAAGCATAATTTCTTGAAAAGGTTTATGTGGATACACGCCACGAGTTGAACATTGAATCACGAACTTAATCTAATATCGGTCTCAACCACTTCTCAGCTTCATCTAAACTCATTTCCTTTCGTTTGGCATAATCTTCTAATTGTTCCTGTGTGATTTTGCCGACACCAAAATATTTACTTTCAGGGTTTGCAAAATACCAACCGCAAACCGATGCAGCCGGATACATCGCGAGCGATTCGGTGAGTTCAATGCCAATATTATTTTTCACATCAAGGAGCGCAAACAATTTTATTTTTTCGGTATGATCGGGGCAGGCCGGGTAACCGGGTGCCGGTCTGATTCCCAAATAATTTTCTTTGATGAGTTCATCATAATCAAGCGATTCGTCTGTTGCATAGGCCCAATACTCTGTTCGAACTTTTTTATGCAGCAGTTCTGCAAAGGCTTCAGCCAAACGATCTGCCAATGATTGCAACATAATTTTGGTATAATCATCATGTTGTTCATCTAACAGTTTGATATGAGGTTCTATCCCTTTTATAGTAACCGCAAATGCACCGGTGTAATCTGTAACAGAAGGTGACACAAAATCAGCAAGACAAACATTCGCTTGTCCTTCTGCTTTTTGAATTTGTTGACGGAGAAAATGAAGCGTCGTTTGTCCTTCTTCAGTATGTATTTCTATGTCATCATCGCCTTTTCGTTTGGCTTCCCAAATGCCACACACACCTTCGGCTTGCAACCATTTTTCGTCAATAATTTTTTTCAATAAATCATTGGCATCATTAAAAAGTTTGGTGGCTTCAACACCTACTTTATCATCACTCAAAATACCCGGATATTTTCCATGCATTTCCCACGTGATAAAGAAAGGTGTCCAATCAATATATTCAGAAATTTCTTGGAGAGAATAATCATGAAATACGTTTGTTCCGAGCAATGTTGGTTTCACAGGAGTGAAATTTTCCCAATCAATTTTCACTTTATTTTTTCTGGCATTACTTAATGGCAAATAATTTTTAGCCGTTTTTCTATTCAAAAAATCTTCGCGAAGTTTTTGGTATTCATCTTTGGTTTTGAGTAATAAAGCGTCTTTGTTTTCATTCAGCAAATCACTTACAACCGTTACGCTGCGCGACGCATCTAATACATGCAACACGCCATACTCATAGTTCTCCGCAATTTTTACGGCGGTATGCATGCGTGATGTGGTGGCACCTCCAATCAATAATGGAATTGACATTTTTCTTCGTTTCATTTCATGGGCAATATGCACCATCTCATCGAGCGAAGGTGTAATGAGTCCGCTGAGGCCTATCACATCGACATTATGTTTAAGGGCTTCCTCTAATATTTTATCACAAGGAACCATCACGCCCAAATCAATAATTTCATAGCCGTTACAAGCAAGCACCACACCTACAATATTTTTACCTATATCATGCACATCGCCTTTTACAGTTGCCATCAATACTTTCGGAACGGCTGTATATTCATAAGACAGATTATTGGCCTTTTCTTCTTCAATGAAGGGGGTTAAATAAGCCACACTTTTTTTCATCACCCGGGCGCTTTTTACAACTTGGGGTAAAAACATTTTCCCGCTTCCGAATAAATCACCAACCACATTCATTCCTTTCATCAACGGACCTTCAATCACTTCTAAAGGCCTTGCATAAAACAATCGCGCTTCTTCTGTATCCTCGTCAATAAATTCTGTAATGCCATGTACTAATGCGTGTACTAAACGTTCTTCAGCGGTACCGGTTCTCCACTCGTTATTGGGTCCGGCGGCAGTGGTTCCTTTTTTATTTTTTAATCCTTCGGCATATTCGATCAACTTGTCGGTTGCATCCGGATGACGATTGAATAAAACATCTTCAATTAGTTTTTTCAAGTCAATATCAATATCATCATAAATAGGTAATGCCCCGGCATTAATAATACCCATGCTCATACCGGCTTGTATGGCATAATATAAAAAAATACTATGCATGGCTTCACGCACATAATTATTTCCTCTAAATGAAAACGACAAATTACTGACACCACCGCTAATACCTGTTTCAGGAAACTTTTGTTTTAATTGTTTGCAGGCTTCAATAAAGTCGATGGCATAATTTAAATGTTCTTCTAACCCTGTGGCTACAGCAAAAACATTCGGATCGAAAATAATATCGGATGGTTTGTAATGCAGTTTTTCAGTTAATATTTTATAGGCGCGTTCACAAACATCTAAGCGACGTTGCAAGGTATCGGCTTGCCCTTTTTCATCAAAGGCCATGACAATAACGGCGGCACCAAACATTTTACAAATTTCGGCCTGACGAATAAATGACTCCTCTCCTTCTTTTAATGAAATAGAATTAACGACACATTTCCCTTGCACGCATTTCAACCCGGCTTCTATAATACCAAATTTACTGCTGTCTATCATAATTGGGACCTTTGCAATAGAGGGTTCTGCCTGCACTAAATTTAAAAAAGTCACCATGGCCTTTTCCCCGTCGAGTAAGGCATCATCCATATTGATATCAATAATTTGCGCACCGTTATCTACTTGTTGCAGGGCAACAGTTAAGGCTTCTTCGTATTTGTCATTCCGAATTAGTTCAGCAAATTTTTTAGACCCTGTTACATTGGTTCGTTCACCAACATTGATAAAATTACTTCCCTCAAAAATTGGAAGTGGCTCCAATCCGGCTATTTTTAATGTATTCATTTTTTAATTAAGTGCGGCAAAGGTAAGCAGTAGAAAGAAGAAAGAAGAGCAATTTGATTATTTGAAAATGAGGAAATTTGAAGATCCCATTACAGAGTGAAAAACTACGAAACATATTTAATGCAATCCAATTGCAGATATCATAGTAAGAATAGTGCGAAGTATAAAAATAGGATGATGCGAAGGAAGGAGTGCAAACAATATAAATAGGCAACCGCTTAGCCAAGAGTTTATAAAATGTGTTTCAGATGATGTGACATGAAAACAACCGGGAAATAGCCCGTATTTCTTCTTGTATTATTTTCCTCCAAACACTTTTTGCAATAAACTTGTCACTTGTGATGCAGGATTGGTGCGAATCTTAGCTTCTTCTTCTGCAACGGTTGTAAATAAACCACTCAGGGCTTTTTCTGTAACATATCCTGTCAAATCAGTGTTTACTTTTTTCCGGGTAATAGGAAGTTTATTATAGGTTTTAAATACATCGTTCCAATATTGCGTTGCATTTACTTTTCCTAATGAATTTTGTATCACAGGTCTGAAGGCCGTTGTTAATGCCGTGGTCGTAGTTCGTTTTAAAAATTCAGTTGCGGCATTATTTCCACCTCTCAAAATATTCAGTCCGTCAGTGATTGACATTGATGTAATTGCATTCACAAAAATAGGCACTGCTTGCCCGGATGCATCTTCGGCCGCTCGGTTTAAACTTAAAATTAGTTTATCGCACAAACTATTAAAACCGAACGAACGTAAGGTGCTTTCAATATTTTTCACTTCCTGAGGCATTAAAATTTTAATAAGTTGATTGGCAAAAAACCCATTCGTCTTATTTAATTTACCGGATGCATTTTGTGTTCCAATTCGCAATGCTTCCTTTAAGCCACTTACTATATCAGTGTTTGAGAGGTTTGCACCCAACAAATTTCCATTTCCATTTCCTTTTCCACCATTGTTGTTTTGCTTACCTGCATTCAACGTTTTGTCAGCCTTTTTAATAAAATCATTCAGCTTTTGAGCTTGTGATGTATAAACGCACAATACGATGAGTAGGACAAATAATATCTTTTTCATGTTCTTTTATTTTCCCAAATGTAAAGGCTGTGTTCGGTGCGGAGCGTTAATGAAACTTAAAGTAGAATTATAAATCAACTGTACATCAATTTTCTCCCAAGAACCTTAAACGATATCGATATCAAAATTTACTAAATCAACAAACTGATTTAATCGGGTCATGATATCTTCATTCGATATTTCTTTTAGTCGTTCGGTACCAAATTTTTCCACCACAAAACTTGCCATTGCAGAACCAATGATAATGGCCGTTTTCATATTTTCGAATGACAAATCTTTCGAACGTGCAAGGTGCCCAATAAAGCCTCCGGCAAATGTATCACCTGCTCCTGTTGGGTCAAACACTTCTTCGAGTGGAAGCGCCGGCGCAAAAAATACATGCTGCTCATGAAACAACAAGGCACCATGTTCACCTTTTTTAATGATGACATATTTTGGTCCCATGGTCATTATTTTTTGTGCCGCTTTTACTAATGAAAATTCACCACTCAATTGACGCGCCTCTCCGTCGTTTACCATCAGAAGGTCTACAAGTTTTATCGTTTCTTTCAAATCATCCATGGCAATATCCATCCAAAAATTCATCGTGTCCATAATGATTAGTTTTGGACGTGTGGTCAATTGCTCTATAATTTGTTTTTGCAATGAAGGCATTAAATTCCCCAACATCAAAAACTCACATTGCTGATATGAGTCCGGAACCTTAGGATTAAATTTTGCCAATACATTTAAATCCGTGACCAAGGTATCTCTGGTATTCATATCCATATGATATTTACCACTCCAAAAAAAAGATTTCTCATCTTTTACCACTTCAACACCATCAAATTCAACACCTTTATTTTTTAAGGCATCAATTTCTTCCTGCGGAAAATCGCCACCAATAATCGAAATTTGTTTAATAGGTTGCGAAAAATGCGAAGCGCTCCAGGCAGCATAGGTAGCTGAGCCTCCAATAATTTTATCAGTTTTTCCGAAAGGAGTTTCTATCGCATCAAAGGCCATAGTACCGGCAATCACTAAAGACATAGAGTTTTTATTTTAGGTCGCAAAAGTATTGTGCAGTTCGCTGTTGTTCAAACTTATGCCGATTTATTAACACACATTTGTTTCACAGTTTAATGACTAACAAAAAGCACAGAATATGTAGAGGTTTATTTGTAGCTATTTCTTCTCAGCATTCTTCGTTGTGTTTGAGTGCTTACAAGACTGTCTTTGCACTATTCGCTTCTAACCATTTTACAATTTCTTCGAAATGTATATTTCCGGTAGCAATATCAATTATAAATGAATACATTTCATCCTCTGAAGCCGTAAGCTCAAAGCCACCATGAAGTAACAAACTGTAAATCCCTAACATTCCTGTACGTTTATTACCATCTATGAACGGATGATTTTTTACCAAACTCTCTCCAAGAGCCGCCACCTTTTCAAATAATGTCGGATATAATTCATTTCCGTCAAAAGTTTGAAAAGGTCTTGCTATAGCAGATTCCAACATATTAAGTTCCCTTATTCCATCCGAGCCTCCGTAATCTTCAATTGATTTTGTATGAAGGTTAAGGATATCATTTAATAAAATCATTCTGCCAATTTTTTTAACACCTCCCCGTATTGAGTAGCAATTTTATCATATTGAGACGACAAATTAATACCACTTTTAGATGTTGATTCTATTGAATCGAGAAGTTTGGTGATTTCATTTAGTGCAGAGTCTGTTTCTATCAGTTCGATTCGCTCTACTATCTTTTTTTTCATTTCCTGAACACTCATAAAATAGATGTTTATATCAAAGGTAAGAAATAATGAATTTAATTGACTTCAAATTTCCCATTCCCAATGATTTTATTTTGACTCCATACTGTATAAAAATAAATGCCGTTTGCAGTATGAAGCGGAATCTTATTCAACGCATTTGCCAGTTCAAACACCTTTACTAATGAACCATTCAAATTAAATATGTTGATTTTATCAGCATTCGTATTATTTGTCAATGAGAGAATTCCGTTCGAGTAAATGACGCTTAAATCATCAACGTTATAAACATCTTGTATTCCACTTGGAATTGAACTTACATGCACACTGTCTGTAAACAAATCATATTTACCGCAACTATTCTTTGCTTTTAATGTTACAGCATAATTCCCAATGGCTGTATAAGTATGTGTTGGATTTGTCTGCGTATTAATAGCAGAAGCATCCCCAAAATTCCATTCATATTGTGTACTTCGTAATGATTGATTTGTAAATGAATATTGATTTTGATTATTCGTAAATGAATATTTTGCTCTTGGCAATGAACCATGTTGCTGCCAATTTTCGATACTATCTAACACGGTTTGACTTGCAACTGTCTGCAAATTGAACCCATCAATTGTAGTGACTCCTCCCGGCGCATACATTGCACCAATACAGGATTTGTGATAAATGGTTGCATAAAAAGTACAAGCAATTAAATACGTACCATTCAATGATGGATGTGACTCGTCAGGGTTATATAATTCAATTAAAGGATAAGTATCTCTCACGTTTTTCCAGGCAACACCGGCCGGTGAACAAGTGGCATTATTATTCAAACTCATTTCTAAATAACTCTCCCGCAAACGTTGTTGCATACCGGCATAGGTGCATATAGGAGGATAAGCAGCACAATTAGAAGCATCTCCATTCTTTCGCCCCCAAGTCATATAAAAAATAGTTTCTGCACATGGATTAGAAACATGCACCAAGCTATCTAATTTTTTTGCATACGGATAGGTGTCTGTTGCAACCTGCACCGGATCAAAACTAGGCTCCTGACTTTGCGCCTGCAGCACTACATAATCCCAACCGCCAAGTGCAATTTTTGCAAGTGTAGTCGCATCTGTTGAGTGCGCATTGAATGTCATACCGCCTGGCGTATTGCTGTCTACTTCTAACGTATCGCCAAGCGATAATGCAAGGCCTTTAAGTGTATTTGGTAAATCATTTACGGCGGTATAGCTATTGCCTATAAAAAGAATTTTTCTTTTTTCTGCTTTTAATTGCAAGCAACTGCAGAACATGACAAGAATACAAAGCGACAGGTTTATTTTGTTCATTTTCTTTTTTATTGACTGAGATGAATTAATTTCGGTGCGAAAATACGGATTCGTAAGCACTTTCCAACAGGAACGAAGACGTATATCATTTGAAAAAGATTAGGCTTCTAATGAATAAATACAATACTTTATTTTTTGATTTAGATCACACACTTTGGGATTTTGAAAAAAATTCGATTGCCACTTTAGCTGTTTTATTTCATGAAATAAAACTCGCCGAAAAAGGCATTGAAGACTTTAATGATTTTAATATTGTGTATCACGAAATAAATGATAAACTTTGGGACCGATTTAGAAAAGGCTTTCTCAGCCGCGAAGATTTACGTTGGAAACGAATGTGGCAAACCTTAGTTCATTATAAAGTATTTGATGAACAACTCGCAAAAAATATGAGTGAACGTTATTTAGAAATTCTTCCAACACAAACCAATGTATTTCCTCATTGCATAGAATTACTCGAATATTGTGTTGCTAAAAAGTATGCATTGCATTTAATTACTAACGGGTTTGAACTGACACAAAAATTAAAATTAAAAAACGCTTCACTCGATAACTATTTTACCAAGATGATTACTTCAGAGCAAGCGATGAGTATGAAGCCTCAAAAAGAAATATTTGAATATGCCTTAAGGGAAACAGGCGCGATTGTTGCAGAGAGTTTAATGATAGGCGATGCATTGGATGTTGATATTTTAGGCGCACAAAATATTGGAATGGATCAGGTATACTTCAATCCAAAACTCATTTTGCACAACGAAAAACCGACCTTCGAAATTGACAGTTTACATCAGATGTTCGAC
>JANNYV010000642.1:0-2268 GCA_031410275.1 Bacteroidota bacterium | reverse complement strand
TTTTTTTGAACATGAAGAGAATTCACATTGGACGAATATAGCTGCACCTCATGAGATAACACTCTCCGGATTAGAGGGCTTGCTATATTCGTCCAATGTGAATTCTCTTCATGTTCAAAAAAATAACCGTAATCAGATTCGGAAATAATCACTTTTGAGGTCCGTGCATTTTTTCGATAGAGGTCTATGATTTTATTTTTTAAAATACTTGTCAACCAGGTTTTCTCATTGGCATTACCTTGGTACTGTGCTCTATTTTTATAGGCCGAAAGAAAAGTTTCCTGTACCAAATCTTCTGCTTGCTCCTTATTGTTGATTCGGTAACAAGCATATGAAAATAAATAGTCAGCATAATTGCTTATCCATTTATCGGGTGCTAATGTGTTTTGCATGAAGATTCAAATCTACTCTTTCTAATGAACAAGACCAAGAAAATGAAAATTAATTCACTATACTATCTGTTGGTGGTGGCGGTATAGGTTGTGAGGCTGGAGGAAATAATGAAAACGTATTTTCACTTAGATTAAGTTTCAGTGATGATAAATTCGGGTAATCGGCATAACTCCATTTGCCTTGTACAGTGCCATTCGTCAACAGCATAATACCAGGATTACTTCGCATAGCAGTTTTACAAACGGTTCCATCAATGGTATAAAAACTCAAGGTCAATTTATTTTTTTCATTAAAAGCTTTAGTTGCGATATCGTTTGATGCACTCAAAGCGAGCAATGGAATATTGGCTTTTTTGCAATCGGCCTCCAAGGTTCGTAAGGCATCCATATTGTTGGTGTTTGCTTCATCTACATCTTTTATAAATAATAAAAACAAACTACCCGGATAATTCAGTACTGTCTTAGTCAAGTCTTGTGCATCGTAGCTGTTGATAGATAAATCTTTGATAGCCGGTTCATTTTGAGCTTCTTTAATCAACTTACTTTTATTTTCAACATACTCCCATGTCAATGAATCTTTCCATGGTAAATTATTGACATCAAAATCTTTTTTCTCGCCTGTTTGTTTATTTTTATAGGTCAATAAACTTTCATAAACCGGTTCTACATAACCTGGTCCCGGAGTCATTTCTTTATATAAATTATTGCCGACTCTGTAGGCTAAGCAATCTTTAAACGGTAAATGTTTTAATACATACCATTGCATCAATAAAGTAAGAAGCAGTGATAAAATCATTAACGCAGTAGCCGTTGTATTTGAAAAAGCCTGAGCAATATGCTTTCTGAAAAGAACTAAAATTGAAATTAAAACAAGCAAAATCAAATCTTTCATAAATGACTCATTGGCCTTCAATTTAATGCAATCACCAAAGCAACCGCATTCCTTTATGTTGCCACTAAATAATGCATAGGCCGTCAGGAAAGTAAAGAAAATGGTCAGTAATAAAATAAGGTAGGAGAAAAGTTTAAACCTGTAACCGATAATCAAGGCCACACCGGCAATAATTTCAAATGTAATCATCACAATCGAGAAAAATAATTTGTAATTGTCAAGCCACAACATCAAAGAAGGTAAAAAGTGTTCCTTGTTTCCCCATATTTCAAAAAACTCGCCCATCTTGTAAGCCAATCCTGATGGGTCATTCGCTTTGATAAGCCCGGAGAAAATAAATAATACACCGACAAGAATTCGAATAATGGTCAATGAAATACTGAGTGCTTTTGGTGGCTGTTGCATATTTTTATTTTGCACAAATATAATTAAAACACAGAGCAATTGAGGAATGGGTATGAGCTTATTCGTTATTGAGTTCTTAAGTTATTTTTATTGAACAATAAAGCCGTCAATAATTTCACGCTAAGCAAATGCTGAAGGAAGCATAATAACTCAATAACCCACTAACTCAATAACCCACTAACCCGCTAACAGATTCCAAATTTCCTTTCTTGTCTAATTTTTTTTCTCGTTCTTTGTATATTGATATGAAAAAAATAGTGATAGCCATTGATGGATTTTCGTCTACCGGCAAAAGCACCTTAGCAAAACAGTTGGCAGAAAAATTGGAGTATACGTATGTCGATAGCGGCGCGATGTACCGGGCGATTACGCTTTATTTTTTAGATGAGCATATCGATCTTGAGGACAAAGAGCAAATTGTAAATGCGCTTGAAAAAATATCATTGAAATTTGTTGAGAATAAAATCAGTCTAAATAATGAACCGGTAGATGAACAAATTCGTACAATGTCTGTGGCCAATTTGGTGAGTGAAGTAGCGGCATTAAAGGAAGTACGAAAATTTGCGGTGGCACAACAAC
>JANNYV010000641.1:0-2767 GCA_031410275.1 Bacteroidota bacterium | reverse complement strand
CAAATTCTTTGTTTGCACCAGAAGCGAACTCAATCAATGAAAGCTTTAATGGAAGAGGATTTATACGATTAACACAACGCCTTGGTAAACCGGCCTCAGCGGAAAAACAAGATGCAAAAAAATCGCCTATATCAGATGCCTTTTATACCTTGCAATTTACCTATCAAAAAGAATTTTTAAATAGTGAAAACCCTACTCATGGCCGAAATATTTTTGATTATGGTTATGTGGGTAAATTCACACAGCATCGTACACCATTTTATAGTTTAGGTGAAACAAAGCAAGGATATAAAGGACAAGCATACCGAGGAGAAATATTAGATTCATTGACATTTGTTCCCGGTGGTATCAATCCATTATTAGAGAATTATACCAAAGCAATATACAAAGACGGTCGATTTGATGTCTCTAGTATTAATGATATCAGCAGTTATTCCGGTTTACGAAACGGAGACGGACCGTCAGGTGCTTATGGTATGTGGACCGGTCCGGGTGCACAAATAGGCTCTTACTCATATGGTGATGCAGATATTATTACACTCAATTTAGATGCCTCCTTGGATATTGAGCAAGGTGGAAAAAATAAAACACGTAAAGATCGAATTACACATAATATCCAATTCGGATTGGGCTACGACCAACGAACTTCAAGAAGTTACGGATTGGCAGCAGCAGGCCTTTGGGGTGTCATGCGTCAGAATACAAACCGTCATATTAAGAACTTAAATTTAGCTAATCCTCATTTTTGGATAGGTGGTGTCATGTATGATACAACGGATTTGAAAGCCGGATTGGTTATGATGAGTCCGTTCGATACGATTCGTTATGACCCAATTGATGATTCTGCGGCTCAGTCACAATTTGATAGGCAATTGCGTATACAATTGTATGGTGATGCGCGAAACAAAACGACTATTGACATTGATAACCTCGACCCAAAAACATTTTCATTGAATATGTTTTCTGCCGATGATTTATTAAATAAAGGAAATGATGTAGTTGGTTATTTCGGATACGATTATTTAGGTAAAAAATTAACGCGACAACCAAGCTTTAATGATTTCTGGACTAAGAAAGATGCAAGAGGTGATTTTGAAAGACCTATTGCTGCATTCCGTCCTATATATATGTTTGGCTATATCTTAGATAAATTCTCGTATAAAGATTTATTCTTTAATATTGGTCTTCGTGTAGATAGATATGATGCAAATCAAAAGGTATTGAAAGACCCTTACTCACTTTATGGCGTGCGAAAAGTAAGTGATATCAATCCAAATACCTATAGCTTGGCACAAGATCCGGAAGGAGAAGGATATGCTCCATTAGTTTCTTCATTTGATAAAGATTATGTAGTTTATGTAGATAATAACCAATCTGAAAAGCCTAAAGTAGTTGGTTACAGAAAAGGAGATAGTTGGTATGATCCGTTCGGAACAGAAATTGCTGACCCTACCATATTATCCGGGCTTTATGCGAATGGATTGCCAATAGAACCTTGGTTGGTTACTAGGATTGATAGCTCGAATGGGATTAAAGGAAAAGATTTTGACCCGAATAATTCATTCGAAGATTTTAAACCGCAAGTAACCTTGTCACCTCGAATTCAATTTACATTTCCTATTTCTGAAAACGCATTGTTCTATGGGAATTATGATGTAATTTCTCAAAACCCTACAGTAAATGGTGGAGGATCTATAAATTTGGCTACTCCTGATGATTATTATTTCCTTCAGGAAAGACAATCAACATTAAACAATGCGAATTTAAAAATGGAGAAGGCGGTTAAATATTCATTAGGATATCAGCAAAGATTGTCTAAGAAATCAGCCGTTACTATTGAAACATTTTATCAAGAGCGTAAAAACCAAATTCAGGTACAACAATTATTGTTAGCCTATCCTATTAGTTACTCATCCTATGGTAATAGAGATTTTTCTTCAACAGTTGGAACAACATTAAAACTTGATTTTAGAAGAAATGGACCTATTCGTATGAATATAGATTATACCTTACAATTTGCAGAAGGAACCGGTTCCGGCAGCACTTCACAACGTTCATTGCTTAATTCAGGTCAACCAAATCTTAGAACCATATTGCCTTTAGATTATGATAGCCGGCATATTTTAAATGTTTCGTTTGATTACCGTTACGAAATGGACGTGAATGGCAAAGAAGACAAGGGGCCTAAAATCGGAAAATATTATCCATTCAGAAACTCAGGAATTAATCTTGGATTCAGAAGCAATAGCGGTACTCCATACACTCGTTCATCCGTTGCAACTCCATTAACAGGTGGCGACTTTAACAGTACACCATTTATTGGTACTATTAATGGTTCACGTTTACCATGGGTATATGATTTCGGATTACGTATTGATAAAGGATTTAATTTAGGAAGCTACGGTGCAAAAACAGATAAGGAAGGAAAAGTAATCAAAACAGGGAAGCCTCTTTTCTTAAATGTGTATTCAAATATTCAGAACTTATTCAATACAAAAAATACCTTAGGTGTATATCGTTACACTGGTGTTGGAGACGATGATGGTTATTTAACTTCGCCTCAAGGTTTGCAATCATTACAAAGTAAAGAGTTCAGACAAGCCTATATCGATTTATATAATGCAAAATTGGTTGACCCAGGTAAATACAATAACCCACGTAGAATAAATATAGGTTTCCAATTAGAGTTTTAATGAATAAAAAAATTAATGAAATGAAAAGAATAAGCGTATTAAGTATAATCTTATTAGTTGGTGTTACGGCAGCC
>JANNYV010000640.1:0-3248 GCA_031410275.1 Bacteroidota bacterium | reverse complement strand
CAAACGTAAACTCTGTTGGTGCTAAGCCTAATGAAATGGTTCTTCCTCTGAACACATCATTCAGACCGCTCCACGAATTAAAAAACACACCGCCTTCTTCCAAATCATTCAAGGGAACACCGTTTAAGTAAAGTGTATTATTGTCATTTTCATATCCACGAATTCTGTAAAAAAATTGCCCCCATCCAAAGGTAGCAGCCGATAAATAGGCATCGCGTGAAGCATTCAATACGCTCGAAACATTTTGTCCGGCTGAACTCGCACTTCCCTGATCTTCTGAACTGGCATCTTCGACATTTACCGTAGAGTTATCAGTATTACTATTGGTAGGGTTCGACACTGTACTTTTTAATTCAATTACATCTAACGTTGTGACACTATTATTCACAGTCACATTCATCACTTCATCACTCGCGCCATCAGCCGAAATTACCATCTCATAAGTTCCAAACGGAATTCCTGAAAACTGAAACTCCCCGGAAGCATCTGTCGTAGTAATCATTTTCATTGTTTTCAACGTAACACTCACCTCATTGTAAGGCAACTTGGTATCGTCGTGTATAATTTTTCCTTTGAGTATGCCGGTCTGCGCAAACAAACTAGTCGAAACAATAAGGAAGAGCAGCGTCAAGATATTTTTCATAATCAATTTTCAAATGACAAATGTATTCTTTTTTATCACTTCTACTATTAATTGAATGTTACTTTACGGACCAATGTGGAAAACTCGGAAGGAGCTGATGGCTATTGGCTTTTGAAGAAGGGGTTACATATGAACCTTCAATTTAAATTTATTTAAACCTATGTCAATAAATTATGGTACAATTCGATGAAATGCAAATTGACGATATAGTTATATTTGATTAAAACATCTTAGGTACTTACTTTAGATAAACAACAATGAAAAGAAAAGCCATAAGCCAGCATCAATCAGCTAAAAGCCCTAACATAGTTGGCAACAACTACCAACCCAGAGTCTCCGGCTAACAGCTATCAGCCAATAGCCATAAGCTCAAAAAGAAGAAATAACAATAACTTTCTCCACAGATCCAACATTAAAATATACTTTTACCCTCTTAATAAATTCGTCGATGAAAAAAATATTTTTTCTGTTTCTAATCGTGTCCCTTTCGAAAAATGCATTCTGCCAAAACAAACCGTATATGGCCATTGCCTTTTATAATCTCGAAAATTTTTTCGATACCATCAATGACCCAAATAAAAATGACGATGACTTTACACCCAATGGTGCGAATGCCAACTCGCCGGCGGTATTTAATAAAAAGGTTGAGAATCTGGCAAGTGTCCTCTCAATACTCGGCGCTGATAAAGCCGAAGATGGATTTGCCTTGATGGGTTGTGCAGAAGTAGAAAATGAAGACGTGTTGAAAGCATTGGTGAATAGCCCAAAAATCAGAGCCCGTCATTTAAAGTTTGTCATCTTCGACGGCCCCGATGAACGAAGTATCGATTGCGGATTGATTTATAATCCAAAATATTTTAAAGTCCTTGAAGCAAAATCACTCACGGTCAATTTAGGTGAAGGTCAACGCCCAACCCGCGATGTGTTGTATGTTGTTGGTAAATTAAATGGTGAAACAGTTCATGTATTTGTCAATCATTGGCCATCACGTTTAGGCGGGGAAGCCGCAACAAGACCCAAACGAAAAATTGCGGCATCTGTGAGTAAAAAAGTAATTGACTCCTTGATGGCTATAGACCCGCTCACAAAAGTCATTGACATGGGTGATTTGAATGATAGCCCGACGGATGAAAGTATTACAAAAGTCATCGGCGCTAAGGGGAAACTAGAAGATGTGCAAAAAGGCGGTATGTATAACCCATGGGTTTCATTTTATAAAAAAGGATTGGGTACATTAGCCTATCAAGATACATGGGGTTTGTTTGATCAGATTATAATTTCATACGGCTTCCTTAATAATAACAGCGGCAAGATTCATTTCAGAGAAGCCGAAGTGGTGAACCGCAATTTTATGATAGAAAAAGATGGTCAATATAAAGGTTACCCTAAACGTTCATACACAAACGGCAAATGGAATGATGGTTATAGCGATCATTTTCCAACAGTGATTTTTTTGACGAAATAAGTTGTAAGGTATTAGGTAAGTGGCAGTTAGAAATCCTATCTTCATTTTCAAATTCTCTCAATTTCCTTCAGTATCAAAAATTCCTTTCCAAACCCTTCCTGATATTTCATGAGAATATCAAACATATTCATGCCATATAATTTATAGATACTGAGAAAATTATCATACCGTTCCTGCAAAGTTCCATTTGGTGAAACTTGCTCTTTCATCTTTTCTATTTTAGACATCAACTCATCATCATTCCGTTTTATATGTGCTCTAAATTTTTGACGAATACGGTCTTCAATTCGTTTCGCTTTTGCAGCATGAGCCAACATACTTTTATTTAATGTTGAGGACACAGAATTACTCAATTCAATGATAGCAGTATAGTTTATTTGAATCGCATTGTTTATTTTTTCAAGAGCCAACATGGCCTCATTCTTCATCACTATTTGTGTAAACAATTTTTCTTTGTTCAAAAAAATATCGTCATCTGACAATCGCAATTTTTCAATCGCGTTTGTTGTCTTTTTATTCAACCAAAGAACAGAATTTCTGAGAAATAAAACAGGATACACAATACTATGTTTTTCAAAAAGAGTTTTCAATTCTAGCCAATACGCCAACTCTCCACCTCCACCAACGAAGGCAATATTTGGTAAAATGGTTTCTTGATACAAAGGACGCAAAATGACATTCGGAGAAAAATAATCCGGATGCTGTTCCAGTTCATGTAGCAACTCCTCTTCCGAAAATGCAATAGCTGTATTAATAACTTGCCAGGTCTCCCCTACTTTCTCAATTCGTTCTCTCAAATTTTCTTTCAAATAAAATAAATTAATCGCTCTCGGACTGGCCTGCACTTTATAATGTGATGAAAGTTCAGTTATGGTTTCATTGACAATCTGCTGAGAGTCCTGAAAAAGAAGTTCATGCTTCATCACAGGCATAAACGCTTTTTTCAATTCAATATCATCACCATCAATCACCAACAATCCATATTTCCCAAACAATGCATTCACTATAATTCGCGTTGCTTCTGCCAATGTATTTTTGCCATTGTATGCTTGTCTTAATAAACCAATCAGATATTTTTCATCAGCATTTGATTCATTTAAAGTAGCAATAATTTCATTCGCCATCTCAAGCAAGTCTGCC
>JANNYV010000639.1:0-4941 GCA_031410275.1 Bacteroidota bacterium | reverse complement strand
GGAGAGTTTATGAGTCGCAAGCATGTCACCAAAGGTATGATTACATTGCATCCAAGCGGCATTCCGCATGGCCCTCATCCGGGTGCAGTAGAAAAGAGTATCGGCAAAAAAGAAACCGGTGAATTAGCCGTTATGATCGATACCTTTAGTCCATTGCTCCTCACAGATTATGCATTGGGTATTGAGGATAAAGATTATGTGATGAGTTGGTCTGAGTAATTAATTTGAAAATTTGAAAATGAGAGAATTTGAAAATTAAAGCGGATACTTTTCAAATGATGAGTGTTGCTCTCATTGTATATGTTGCATGTCTCATTTCTCTAATTTCATAATTTTTTTGGGGGTCAGCATTCGCTCTTCTTTCAGCTTTAGTGGCGATGGCACCGTTCAGCTGTTGAGCATTCTTCAGCTGGCTATAATTCATGCCTCTCGTATTCCTCCAATGATTTAATGTTGAATCACTAATCTTGCAGTGTATACTTCTTTATCATGACTGCATTTTATTATATAAACGCCACTCTTATACATCGAAAGGTTGAGTTGTATTTGTTTCTGTAAATCTGTTATTTTTTTCTCATATACAACAGAACCATTCATATCGAAAAGTGAAACAGTTTGAAAGTTCAAAAGGCTGTTGTCGATGATCACTTTATCATTCGAAGGGTTTGGATAAAACAAGATGGGAGAATTGTTTGAATGAATATCTGCAATACCTGTCGGTACATAGTTCAACACTACTTTATACAACGCAGCCACCACATCCTCTGTATAAGCATTGTCTAAGCTATCCTGATTAGAAAGTACGGTAATATATACATTCCGGATGGTATCAGCAAGATTCGAATTAATCTGACCTATCCATGTGCCGCCATGAGAAAAAACATTATTTCCGAAATATTTTTCTTTGAATATTCCTAATCCATAGCTGACAGATGAAGTGAGTGGGACCCAATTCATCATCGAATCGCTTAATGTACTTTTCTTTATGATTTGTCCATTAAATAATGCCTGCCAGAATTTTGTATTGTCTTCAGCATTTGAAACAAGTGCACCTGCTGAGTTTGCGGCTGTATTTAAATTAAATGGAAAATTCCAAAAAGCATATCCCGCACCAATATCTGTATACACTTCGGCATACGGAAACGATGGCGTTTCGTAAGGAGGAAAGAAAGTATGATTTAAGGCAAGTGGATTTAGTATGCTATCACGTAAAATCTGGTATATCGGTTTGCTTAGAACTTGCTCTTCAATAAGCCCGGCAATGATATAATTTGTATTGCTGTATGACCAACTTGTGCCAACCGGAAATAAAGGAGTGGTCACAAATTTGGAAAGTATTTCCTGTTTGGTCCAGAGTCTGTTCAAATCAACATTTACGCTATCCCAGAAATCTGTATTGTCTGTGTAATTCGCTAAACCGCTGGTATGATTTAAAATTTGGCGAATGCTTACCTGGCCATTAATGTTTGCATACCCGGATACCCAGGTGCCGATGCTGTCATTCAAATGAATAAGTCCGTCTTCGACCAATTTAAGCATCATGGCAGAAACAAATGTTTTTGTATTGCTTCCTATTCCAATTAAATCATCAGTGGTCAGATTCACACCGGCAGCCGATTCGCCGACCGCTGATTTCCAAATACCGGAATTTTTATAACCGACAGATGCAGATAAGCCTTTGAAATTGTAAAGGTTTTTCATGTGGATTAATGTGTCCTGAAGTTTTTGTTCAAGATCTGCGGGTACTTGTGCATTTGATGTGTTGAAAATGAATTGGGCAAGAAGTACTTGGATAAGAAATAGAAATTTTGTTTTCATGGTGTTTAAATTTTAGAGTACAAAGAGAAATTAAATACTTAATTTATTTTTTTAAACTTGACAAACATAATTTATTTTTTGACAAAATGCATTCGTCCAAAAAAGAAGTTGTTTGGTCACAAAACGAATTGGGCATGATGTAGAAGCGGATTTTATGTTGCTACTTTGTCCTGTTATGAATAAATTGATTGACATTAATAAAAAGTATCAGGTCATTCGGCTCTTGTTGAACGGGATATTCCTGTATGTTTTTATTCAGATGGCTTACCAAAACTATTTGAATGAGTATGGCAGAAATGCTATTTCTAATAAGGCATTGATTGCTCATCAAATAGCCATCACTGTTTTATTTTACGGTATTGTTTATTTCATATTGTTCTTTTATTCGTATACGTATTTGTTTCGAAAGCGATTGACAGCATTTTATGTGTACACAGTTGGTTCAATATTGGTAGGTGGCTTGTTGTTGGGTGTATATCAATATTGTCTGTATCAGAAATTCTCACCGGTGAACCAGTTTATATTGGTACCTATCAACCTTGTAATTGATTTGAAAGAGGTTCCTTTTGCAGCGGTGGTATTGGAAATTTATCAGAAATTATTTTTACTCTATGTGATGCTTGCGTTGAGTTTTTTTACAAGAAATTATTTTATAGAACGACGAACAAAAGAGCTTCTGCAACAGAAACAAATGGAATCAGAACTCGCTCAGTTGAAATCGCAAATCAATCCGCATTTTCTGTTCAATGTGCTTAACAGTATTTATTCATTGGCCATCAAACAATCTGATAAAACACCTGATATCGTGATGCGCTTGTCTGATTTGTTAAGGTATATGTTGTATGAATCGAAGACGGAAGCAATATTGTTACAAAAGGAAATTCAATTGGTGATTGATTATATTGAAATTGAGAAAATAAGAATTTTACCGAATCAGACAATTCATATGCAAACAAGCGGAGAGTTTGAACGAAATAAAATTGCGCCTTTATTATTTCTTCCTTTTGTTGAGAATGCTGTGAAGCATGGATTAGACAGCATAGCCGATGAAGGTTATATCCATATAGATATTTCATGCCATAACAATACATGTAACTTTATTTGTGAAAATGCATTTAAGAATGGTTCAACAAAGGGGCAAGAAGGAGTTGGTGGTATCGGCATCGACAATGCAACGAAGCGACTCGCGTTGTTGTATCCGGATTGTCATCAGTTAAAGGTTTCGAAGGAAAATAATATATTTACTGTTCGATTGGAATTAATACTAGAGGCTATATGAATTGTTTAATTGTGGATGACGAGTTATTGGCGCAGGATGTGATTGAACACTATCTTTCGAAAATAGATTTTCTGACACTGAAAGGGAAATGCAGTAATGCGTTTCAGGCATTTGCCAAAATGAGTAATGAGCAAATTGATGTATTGTTTTTAGATATTAAAATGCCTGAGATGACCGGACTCGAATTTATAAAATCAATCAAGCAAGTTCCGAAAGTAATTCTCACCACGGCTTTTCCTGATTATGCGTTGGAAGGGTATGAATTGGAAATCGTTGATTATCTTTTAAAACCGATTTCATTTGAACGTTTCGTAAAGGCGGTTAATAAATTAAAAAGCAATTTGCCTTCAGAGCAACAAGTTGAATTGCCGGTTTTAAAAAACGAAGATCTGTTTATTAAATCCGACAGAAGGTTAATAAGAATATCACCTCAGGAAATTCTTTTTATAGAAGGCATGAAGAATTATTTAATGGTTTATACGAACTCTGAGCACAAACGGATTATCACGCATAGTACGTTCATCAATATGGAAGAGGAACTTTCTTTGTATGCTGATTTTGTGAGAATTCATAAATCATTCCTTGTCAATATCAACCATATTTCAATGATAGAAGGAAACAACATAAAGATTGATTCTCATGTAATTCCGGTTGGAAATATGTATAAAGAAAATTTTCTTTTACGGATGAAAAAATGATTGTCCAGGATGTGTTGGCAACGGCAGGTTTGTTATTTCGAAAAGAGATGAAGAAAGATTCTATGCTGAACGGTGCCATCGCCACCAAAGCCCAATAAAGATTCTACAGCTGATAACCAAAAAGAAAATAACCAATTCATCTATTATTTTAAATCAATGAGAAAATTCAATTATTTTTGCGTTTAGGAAAGTCATAAGTCGTAAGTCATAAGTCATAAGTCATAGGGCGTAAACCTAATAACTCACCAACTCACTAACAATAACTCAATAACCCAATAACATAAAATGCAAACACAAACTTTAGAAAGCAACACATCAACCGCCACACAAGATTTTCTCCCGCTTTTAGGAACAGATTACGTAGAACTTTATGTTGGCAATGCAAAACAAGCAGCGCATTATTATAAAACAGCATTCGGGTTTCAAACCCTTGCCTATGCAGGCCCGGAAACAGGTGTGAAAGATAGGGCTTCGTATGTATTGCAGCAAGATAAAATTCGCTTGGTATTAACCTCGCCATTAACATCGAATCACCCGATTGCAGAGCATCACAGAAAACATGGTGATGGTGTGAAAGTGATTGCATTATGGGTTGATGACGCGTTTGATGCCTATGAGCAAACCATGAGTCGAGGTGCAAAATCCTATTTGGAGCCGACTACATTAAACGATGATCATGGTGAAATTAGAATGAGTGGTATTCATACCTATGGCGAAGTGGTACATGTATTTGTAGAACGAAAAAATTACAAAGGTGTTTTTATGCCGGGTTTTGTAGCGGCAAAAAGCAATTATAATCCGGAGCCTGTTGGGTTAAAATATGTTGATCATTGTGTGGGTAATGTCGATTGGAATCGAATGAATCCTTGGGTGAAATTTTATGAAGACGTGATGGGATTCAGAAATATTTTGAGTTTCGATGATAACGATATTTCTACAGAATACAGTGCCCTCATGAGTAAAGTGATGAGTAACGGAAATGGGTATGTGAAGTTCCCGATTCACGAACCGGCTGAATGCAAGAAGCGCTCACAGGTCGAAGAGTACCTAGATTTTTATGAAGGTGAAGGTGTGCAACATGTGGCTATCGCAACGGATAATATTATTGATACCGTCACCAAGTTGCAAAACCGTGGCGTGGAATTT
>JANNYV010000638.1:0-12881 GCA_031410275.1 Bacteroidota bacterium | reverse complement strand
AGTTGGAACATACTCGCTTGCAATTTAATGATGCATACGAAGGTCATTTCTTGGGATTGTCTATAACAAAATTGGAAGGTGGTTTTGATAGATTTCAACCCGGAAAATTGAGACTTAATTTAAATACTATTGAAGGGCAGGGGATTCAATTTAATATGATTACCCGGAATCATAGATTACATATTGATACTACGAAATCGACATCTAATGAACTTTTAGTAAGCGTCGCAAGCATGAGGCTTGATAATTTTAAAGTGAATATGCAGGATAGTGTTAGTGGGTTAAATTATTATAATGATATTCATTCTCTTCGAGCGAATAACCTAATGTTGGATATGGCAAATCAACAAATTGAATTAGATAAACTTTCATTCAATCATTCAACTATTTCTATTGCAACAGCAGAAAAAAAACATGGAGCCCTGAATGATTCAGTATTGAGTACTTCGTCGAATTGGAAAGTGAAAGTAATGGATGTTCAATTGGAAGAAAATAATTTTAGTTTAAATAATAATGCAATACAGCAGCTTGAAGGATTTGATGCCAATCATTTGGCACTGGAACAGTTTACATTTCGCGGGCACGATTTATTTTATCAAGCAGATAGTACCCATGTTTTTATTGAGCAGCTACGAGCAAATGATAAAAGTGGATTTGAAATTGATACACTTCATGCAAATTTAGTTTATAGCAAAACACAAATTACCGCTGACGAATTATTTTTAAAGACGCCTCATAGTCAGTTGGGGAATTCTGTTCGGTTAAATTTTAATGATATTAATACTTTGACATTATATCCGGAAAGGACAGCGGTGAATATTTATTTAGATCATAGTGTTATTGCATGCAACGATTTATTTTTATTATTCCCTCAGTTAAAAAAATCAATTTCGCCTTCGAAATTTAAGAATCAATTATTGAATGTAAACACAAGCATAGCCGGAACTCTTCAACATGTGAAGATTCCTGTTTTTCAATTATCAGGATTAGATGGTTCAAGCATCAATGCAAAAGCGGAATTAATTGACATGACTAAGTCAAAACAGATGCAAGTTGATATACACTTGCTTCCGAGTAATGTGACAAAAAAGGATCTGGCAAAATTTGTTGTTTTCACACCGGAAGGATATTCTCAACTTCCTCCATTCATAAACTTCACAGCGACAGTTACCGGACATTTCAACAATTTGGTTGCAGGCGTGGAGATGAAAGGAACAAACTTACTGCTTGATGCGCATGCTAGATTGATAGAAGTGAACAATACCGCAAAATTTAAATACGATGTTACCATCAATAGTTGCATGTTTCAAAAAAATTTGGCATTGGCATTCATCCCCAAAAAAAACCAACCTGAATCAATCGAGTTGCCGCAAACCATTACATTGATGGGGACTGTAAACGGGGATAAAAATAATATTCAATCTGATATGAATATTGGCGGAAGTTATGGTTTGCTAAGTACGAAGGGCTATGTGAAGAATTTTAGTGACAGTGAACATATACGATACGATCTGAGAATCGAAGCAACCGCCTTTGAATTGGGGAAATTAATTAAGAAGGATACACTTCTTTCTGCGATCACGATGGTATCTAAATTGCAAGGTGAAGGATATAAACCAAAGACAATGCAGATGCATATGCAGACTGAAATTGCTTCAGTCGGGTTTTATAAGTACAATTATAAAAATTTACAATTAAATGCAATCATGGAGCATGGTCTTCTTAAAAGTGATGGCACAGTAAACGACCCTAATCTCATATTGAACTATTCAAGTTCTGCAAATTTATCAGGTCAATATCCTACAGGAGATTTGTTTCTTCAATTAGATACCGCACGCTTAAAAGAATTGAATTTGTTGGCCGATACATTAGACCTCGCATTGACTAGCCATCTTCAAGTTGATAATTTATCGCCGGATAATTTAAATGCATTCCTTAAAGTCGATTCAATACAAATGAATGTAAAAAGCCGGCATTTGTTTATCGACAGTGTAGTTGCCAGAGCAAATAGTAAGGAAGGTAAACAAGAAATTTCACTACAATCACCTATTGCCAATATTTCAGCAGCAGGTATGTTTCAATACGATAAATTATTGCCTTCATTCAAACAATATGTCAACGGGTACTATCATTTTTCAAATGAGCCGGGAACTCAAATGCCATCCCAACAAATAGCGTTCAACGGTGTAGTACGCGAGCATCCCATAGTCAAATCGTTTATCAGCGGCCTGTTAAAATATGATTCCTTGACATTCAATGGAACATTCGCTTCGAAAGCTACTGACAGCGCACTGAATGTGCACGTAAGGTTGCCATTTGCCGATTATAAAAGCAATCAAATTTATCGTGGTGATATGACTCTTATTTCAACGAGTGATGAGATGCGATACAATGTAAAAGCGGATACTATTCAAACAACATCTGTCAAACTATTTGGTACTCAAGTAGCAGGTTATATAGCACATGATAGTATAACGATGGATGCCGTCACAAAAGACGCCAAGGGAAAGAGTAAATATGCCATTGGCGCAACAGCTACTGTGAAAGTTGATGAATATACCGTAAGATTGAAAAATAATTTGCTTCTAAATTATCAACCATGGAATGTTGCACCTGACAATTCTATGTTGTATTCTCCTCGTGGTATTGTGGTCAACCAGTTTAAACTTTCCAGCAAACAATCAAGTGTATCAGCGCAAAGTGAACCATTGCTTCCGAACAGCCCTGTCAATATTTCAATCACTGATTTTGCAATTGGCAATCTCACTTCATTATTTAATAGAGATACGTTAATTGCAACAGGTACTATAAATGGGAATGTAAAAGTAAGCGAGTTTGAAAAAGTAGTTCCTGCCTTTGAAGGAAATATGACGATTAGCAAATTAGTTATTAAACAAAAGCCTGTAGGTACATTAACGGTGAATGCAGCAAAGCAAAATGAAAATAGTATTTCAGCCGATGTAACCCTTCGCGAAAATGATAATGAAGTGCTCGCCAAAGGAAATTATTTTTTAAATAATACGGAGAAACAATTTGATGCGGACATTAATATCACAAAATTTAATCTATCCAGTATTGAAGGTTTTACAAGTGGCACAATCAGCAATAGTAAAGGAAGTATTGATGGACATATTACATTGGATGGGAAATTTTCAGAACCTCATTATAATGGTGTTATCAATTTAAAAGACCCTTCATTCAGATTAACAAAGTTTGGTACATTGTATAAAATGAATGGGCAAACCATCACAATGAATTACCCTGATATTTTACTAAATCATTTTACCATTATCGATTCGGCAAATAACAGTATGGTGATCAATGGAAAGCTTCATGCCAACTCAATTTCAAATTATAATCTTGATTTAGATATTCATTCAAAAAACTTTATTGTTGTCAATACACCCAAAGCCGGCAATGACTTTATGTACGGTTTCGCATCCGTCAATACAGATATAAAAATAAATGGGAATACCTCATCTCCCGATATTGAAGGCTCAATTGGATTAACAGATAATACAGATGCAACCATTATTTTGCCTGAAAAAAATATAAGTAAGGAAGCTTCAAGATCGGTTGTACGCTTTATTGACAGAGATACGTTTGCATTACCAGAAAAGGTTTTATTTGTCGCAGAAGGGCCTGAAGGAAATTCGCTGAATACCTTTATCAATTATAATTTGAATATAGCACTTTCTCCAAAGGCTGCATTGAGTGTCATTATCGATCCGGCTACCGGAGATGAATTAAAATTTAAAGGAGATGCGAAATTGTCAATCGGGGTTGATCCCGGTGGAAATATTTTACTGGCAGGAAATTATAATCTTGAACAGGGAGAATATATTCTTCATTATCAATTTATCGAACGAAAATTTAAATTATTGAGCGGAAGTACTGTTATGTTTGGAGGAGATCCGTTAGATGCTCAGGTGAATATTCAGGCAGAATATTTGGCCAACACATCTGCTATTGACTTGGTTGGAAATGAATTGGGTGATGTGAATGATAAAACAGCAAATACATTCAATCAGAAAATACCATTTAGGGTACTTCTTTATTTAAAAGGCACATTGAAAAAACTGGATATATCCTTCGATATTCAACTACCGGATGAGAATCAGGGGCTGAGTAATTTAATCGTCACAACAGTTGAAAATAAATTGACCCAGTTAAGAGCTGATCCTGCAGCAATTAATAAACAAGTTTTTTCGTTATTAGTACTCAATCGTTTTGTGGGTGAACAAAGTACAGATTTTTTTAAAGGAAATGGTGGTGGCGTCAGCGATATTGCCAGAGAAAGCGTCAGCAAATTTCTATCGGCTGCGCTCGATCAAATTGCCTCAGATTTAATTAAAGGAGTGGATATAGATTTGAATCTTAATTCATACAGAGACTATAGTACAGGAGATGAGCAACAACGAACCGATTTGAATATAGGCATTACAAAACGATTTATGGACGACCGCTTATCCATTAGTGTTGGGAAAAATTTGGGGATTGAAGGGCAAGATAAAAGTGCGAAGGCAAGACAACAAAATACCGCATCCTATATGCCGGATGCAACCATTAATTATAAACTGAGTAAAGATGGAAGGTATATGGTACGCGCCTATTCGAAAAATAAATTTGAAGTAATTATGGATGGTTATGTAGTAGAGACGGGACTGTCATTTATTGTGACAATGGACTACGAAAAGTTTAAAGATTTATTCAGTAAAAAGAAAAAAGAAAGAAAAGCATGAGGCCATTCACGCCATATTATTTCTGTTTGATTTTTTGCCTATTATCAGCATGCGGTGTAAAAAGATTTATTCCTCCGGGAGAAAAAATTTATAAAGGTGCAACGGTTAAAGTAGAAAAGCAAGCCTCAGTAAAAACATCAAAAAGTTCGTTGAGAAAAAAATTACGCAGTGCAGTCAGACCCAAACGAAATAAATTTATGTTGGGACAACCCTATAAAGTTTGGTGGTGGTATGTTATTGGTGAACCAAAACATAAAACAGGGTTCAAGGTTTTCTTGCGAAGCAAACTTGGAGAACCACCTGTTTTCAGTAGTCTTGTGAACCCTGCGACTACGGCTGAAAATATGCAGGCAATGTTAGAAAACTTGGGATATTTTCATTCAACTGTTACAGGCGATACGGTGAGTCATGGCTATTTTCTAAAGGCAAGGTATCATGCTTTTATTCAACAACGATATACAATAAAAAGTATTATTTGGGTCTCAGATAGTAGTTCATTGCGAGCACTTTTAGAACGGGAACAACAACAAGAAAGTTTACTAAAAACCAACATACCTTATAATTTAGAAGACATTACAGCAGAACGTTCACGTTTAGATATGAAGTTAAAAACACAGGGCTATTATTATTTTAACCCCGATTATTTAATGGCGTATGCAGATAGTACAATAGGAAATCATGAAGTCAACCTTTTTTTGAATATTAAAAAAGAAACACCTGAAGTTGCCAAGCATCCGTATACGATCAACTCGATTACATTGTTTCCGAATTATAATTTATTGAAACCCGGATTGGATACATTGACCGTAGATGCTGTAACGTATGACGGATTATTATTAGTTGACAGTAAAAAATTTAATGCAGCACTGTTTAAACGGGTTGTCACCTACAGACCTCATTCAATTTATAGTGTAACGGAACAAAACAAAACATTGAACAGGTTTATAAATTTAGGTACATTCAAATTCGTAAAGAATCAGTTTACAAAAGTTACTGATTCACTGGGTTATCCGTATAGCCTGAATGTGAAGTACTATTTAACCCCAACGAAAAAGAAATCATTTCAGGCACAGATAGATGGCTTTTCGAAAGAAAATAGATATATCGGAACGCAGTTAGGCTTGAATTGGCGAAACCGGAATTTGTTTCGCAATGCAGAATTACTCACTTTTAAAACATATGGCGGATTAGAAATTTCATTTGCTGATTCATTAAAAAAGAATAATAATTTTAGAGCCGGTGCAGAGGCTACTCTTACCTTTCCGCGTTTTGTAATGCCATGGCTTCATTTTAAAGAAAGTAATTTTTATACACCACATACCAGAATGTTGCTTGGATATGAATGGTTTAGGAAGCAAGGGTTTTACACAAAGAATATTTTCAGAATGCAATACGAATTCAACTGGAAGGAAACTAGTAATAAAGAACATACACTTGCACCGGTAGCTATAAGTTATATTAAGGCTAGCAATGTGAGTCAGGAATATTTAGCGCAAGCCGAAGGCAATCCTTCTTTGATGACCAATGTGTATTCCGAAGCAATTCTTGGATCGTTTTATAGTTATACAATCAATACACTAAATCCGCTTGCCCGTGATCTTTGGTATCTGAATGCAAGCATAGATATCAGTGGAAATATAGCTGGTCTTCTAACCGGTGCCAAATATGTAAGGGAGAAAACTATTTTCAATACACCATTCGCACAATATGCAAAAGGTGATATTGAAATACGGTATCAGAAAAAATTAGCGTCAAAAATATGCTGGGCAAATCGAGCACAAATTGGTTTCAGTCTGCCCTACAATAATTCAAATATGTTGCCATTTTCTAAACAATATGTAGTGGGTGGCTCCAATTCTATTCGTGGATTTAGAATAAAACAATTAGGCCCCGGCTCCTATCTGCCTACCTTAAAAGATCAACGTTATTTTTTGATTATTGGTGGTGATTATAAATTTCAGGTGAACTCTGAATTACGTATCCCGTTGATTGGAAGTCTTGGTAGTGCGGTGTTTGTGGATGCCGGGAACACATGGACGAAGGACACATTTTTATTCGGAAGGGCAGGGCAATTAAAAAAAGATAGCTATAAGGAACTAGCAGTTTCAGCAGGAGTAGGATTGCGTTATGATTTAAAAGTGATATTGATTCGTGTCGATTTAGGAATGCCATTACGTAAACCTTATTACCCGGAGAATGATCGTTGGGTATTAAATAAAATAAATATGGCCAATGGAAGTTGGCGGAACGAGAACTTGAATTTAAATATTGCTATTGGATACCCATTTTAAAGAGAGCTATTGGCTGCTGGCTAATTGCTGTTAGCAAAAATACGTTTCCTAACTTCTATCATCTATCAACTATCATCTAACATCTAACATCTAACATCTAACATCTATCATCTAACATCTTTTATGAAACTATTCATCAAACTTTTTCTACTTATTCTTATACTTGCTGCAGGCGCTTCATATTGGTATTGGCATTCGTATAAGAAGGGAATTTTTAAATATTTTTTACAGCATACAATCAGTAGCAAAACAGACAGCTTATATTATCTACGATATGATAGTTCGCATATCGATGAAATTAATGGGAATGCCTATTTTAGGAATGTCTATCTGCAATCAGATTCAGAGCAACAGGTGATACTTAAAAGTACCGACAGTTTGCCAAATGTGCTCTTCAATGTATACATAAAATCGGTTAAGGCTTCCGGTATTGATATGGCCGCAGCACTTCGTAACAATGAACTTCATGCAAAAAAAATTATCATTGATGAGCCCTATATACAGCTTATCAACACAGGATCGAACCAATTACAAATTGAAGACACAATTGCCTTGTATAAAAAAATGGTGGGTGAATTTAAGTCTATCAATGCCGATAGTATCATTATCCGAAATGGTGTGTTTGTAAGTAAGAACCGTAGGAATGAAATACAGTCATCACTTAGTAGGACAACTATTTTACTCACGAAATTTAAAATAGACAGTACCTGTGATTACACAAATGTGGTGAGTTATTTTATAAATAATGTTGTGGCCACTGTTGATACCATTTCGGTGCATAAAAATAATGGGAAGGGAGTCATTCAATTAGCTGGTGTCAATTATAACTCATCTGCGAAATCTCTCATGATAAAATGTGTTCAGTCTATTGCTGAGAATGGTAAGACATCTGTAGTTAAATTGAATCAATTAGAATTAAATGAATTGAATATTGAGGAATTTATTGAGCGGCACAGACTACAGGCCGGGATGCTTTATTGCAAGGGAGGAGAAGTTACTGTGTATACAAATAAACACGATGCCTCTACCAATGAGCTGAGTAATAAATCGTTTGATTTCCCCGAGAAATTTTTTGATGAAATAGAATTGGGTTGTATAAATCTTGGGAATACAACCTTCATAATTCGAAATAAACAATTTCCCGAACGAGAACCAGTTACAGTCAGGAATGTGACATTCAATGTGACAAATGAAATTAATGTAGTGCAAGGGAAGACAATCAGGAATATTATTGATCATGCGAAATGGAAAATTGATGCGGATGGTTTTACATTTATCACCGAAGATAAATTGTATGCCATTTCTGTTCAGGGAATTTCAATCGACCGGCAGAAGAATTTAGTAAGCATTGAAAAATTTGGTGTCAAGCCTACGATTTCCGAAACTCAATTTGTCAGCAGAGCAAAAAAGCAAACTGATTATTATACGATAGAGATCAACCACATAAAATTAGCAGGGATTGATTTTTCGAAACTGCTCAGTCAGTCTATGCTTGATATGCAGCAAGCGAATTTAAAAGTCAATCTCAATGTTTTTACGGACCGAACGCTGCCCATAAATACGGCAAGCAAAGTTGGTAAATATCCTCAACAGCTTTTATTGAAATTAAAGATACCTATATACATAAAAAAAGTAGTGCTTGAAAATTCGTTTATCTCATATAGAGAAAGAGCTCTTGAATCCAAGCAAATAGGTGATGTTCGATTTACGAATGTGAATGCAAGCATTGATAATGTGACAAATATCCCCGCTTATATCCATACGAACCCTGTGTGTGTAATAAATGCGAAGGGTTTATTACTCAATAAGGCCACCGCTTCCACTCAATGGAAATTACTGTTGAATACAACAGACGGTACATTTGATGTAAAGGGTGAAATAAAAAAAATGGATGCCGCAATCTTAAACAGTATTGGAATGCCATTGGGTATGACTTCGGTCAGTGGCGATATAAATGGCTTAACATTTTCGATGACGGGCAATAATTATAAGACGAAAGGCAGTTTAGAATTTTTATATTCCAATTTCAAACTGGCTTCATACAAAATGGATGAAAAGGGAGATACCTTAAAAAATAAAAAGATGGAAACCTGGTTTGGCAATGCACTTATTATTGATAATAATCCGGCTAATGGGAAGACACGGACTGCAGATATTTCGGCAGACAGAGAGCTCAATAAATCATTTTTTAATCTTGTTTGGAAAAGTATTTTTGGCGGTATCCAAAAAACAATTCTAAGCAAAGGAGGGGCTGAATTGCAAAAAAGAATTAAAAGACCGAAAATAATAAATAAGGCAGCCGTGATCAAGTGAAAAGAAAGCGGAATGATTTTTTGATACAATTCTAATTTCTTGCAAATGGAGTATCTGGCAAACCTGTGAATAATGAAATTTATTTCGGAAGTTGTATAATACACTTCTACCTGTAATTGGTCAATTTTACATTTCATTTGCAGACGGAGATGAGGGTTTAGTATGAAGAATTAATACAATAATTTAATCAGAATTTTATTATGATAGAGGTTAAAAAAGAAGGGATTCTGCTAACGAAAACAACACTCGGCTTTGAAAATGAAGGTGTACTGAATCCGGCAGTGATTATCGAGAAAGATTGCATTCATCTTTTTTATAGAGCCGTCAGTAAAGGTAATTATTCAAGTATTGGTTATTGTAAATTAAGCGGCCCGTTTACAATTGAACATCGATCGGATATGCCTGTGCTCTTTCCCCAATTTGATTATGAATCACATGGTGTAGAAGATCCCCGGATTGTAAAAATTGAAGACTTGTATTACCTTACATATACCGCCTATGATGGTGTGAATGCATTAGGTGCTTTGGCCGTTTCAAAGGATCTGAAACATTTTGAAAAAATGGGCTTGATATCGCCTCAAATTACCTATTCAGAATTCAGTCGTCTTGCTGAATCTAAAGGCGTGATTAACGAAAAATACCTGCGGTATAACGAGCAAGGCAGGGTTGGGGAAAAGCAGGGTCGGAAAGTATTTCTCTGGGATAAAAACATTATTTTTTTTCCAAGAAGAATTCATGGTAAACTAAATTTTCTGCATCGCATTCGACCGGATATTCAAATTGTAGCCATCGATAATTTACAGGATTTGACTGCAGAATTTTGGCAACATTATTTTCTTCATCTCGATGACTATATTGTGCTTTCAGCCAAGCATAAACATGAAGTCAGTTATATCGGTGGGGGTTGCCCGCCCATCGAAACACCACAAGGATGGTTGCTGATTTATCATGGTGTTCATGATACGGTTAAAGGGTATGTTTATTCTGCCTGTGCGGCATTACTTGATTTAGATGAGCCTCAAAAGGAAATTGCCCGTTTGCCAAATGCATTATTTATGCCTGAGTTTGAATGGGAATTACTAGGTGAGGTAAACAACGTATGTTTCCCTACAGGCACAGCTTTAATAGATGACACACTCTATATTTATTATGGTGCTGCTGATGAACAAATCGCATGTGCCTCGGTTAGTTTGTCTGGACTTTTGAAGGAATTATTGCTAGAGGAAAATTCAAGCCGTAAGTCGTAAGTCGTAAGTCATAAGTCGTAAGTCGTAAGTCGTAAGTCGTAAGTCGTAAGTCATAAGTCGTAAGTCATATGTCGTAAGTCATAAGTCGTAAGTCGTGAGTCGTAAGTCATGAGTCGTAAGTCATAAGGCATAAGTCATAAGTCATAAGGCGTAACGTGTAAGCAAGGAGTATCAAATTATCAAATTATCAAATTATCAAATTCTCAAATTCTCAAATTGTCAAATTTCCAAATTATCAAATTTCCAAATTCTCAAATTAGCATGCTACCTAAAATATTATTCATTACATCTTATCCTCCTCGCGAATGCGGTATTGCAACCTATTCGCAAGATTTAATTGCGGCCCTGAACAATAAATTTAATCAATCCTTTGATATAGAAATTTGTCCTTTGGAATCTGAAAATGAAAAACATTTTTATCCGGAGGAAATTGAATATACATTGAATGTCGACCAGTCGAATTCATTCATTCAATTGGTCAATAACATTAATGAGAATGATCATATTCACTCTATAGTTATTCAGCACGAATTTGGCTTTTTCGAAAAAAAAGAAAGCCACTTTATAGAATTTTTAGATGCATTGACTAAACCGGTCGTTCTTGTATTTCATACTGTGTTACCGAACCCGAATGAATCGTTGAAAACGAATGTGCAAACTTTATCAAGCCTAGTGGAATCGATTATTGTGATGACAAATTCATCAGCACATATTTTGGTGAATGATTATCATATTTCAAGAAGTGGCATTACAGTCATTCCGCACGGAACGCACCTAATACCCAATGCAAATAAAGACATGCTTAAAAATAAGTATCATGTTTCAGGGAAACGAGTATTGGCCACATTTGGATTGTTGAGCGCAGGAAAGAGTATCGAAACCACTTTAGATGCCTTGCCGGCTATCATTGAAAAAAATCCGGAAGTATTGTTTCTGATTATTGGGAAAACGCATCCTTCGGTTGTGTTGTCTGAGGCAGAAAAATATCGTGAAATGATAGAGGCAAAAGTGTATGAACTGAACCTTCAACAACATGTGAAATTTATTAATAAATTTTTACCTCTTCCGGAATTATTAGACTATTTGCAACTGACCGATATTTATTTATTTACCTCTAAAGACCCTAATCAGGCTGTTAGTGGAACCTTTTCGTACGCTATCAGTTGTGGGTGCCCAGTCATTTCTACACCTATTCCGCATGCACGCGAAGTATTGCAACATGATGCCGGTATAATTGTTGATTTTGAAGACTCTTATCAATTGGCCAATGCGGTCATAAATTTGTTGAATGATGAACAGTTGCGAAAAAATATCAGCGCAAATGGACTTCAACGAATGGCGTCTACGGCTTGGGAAAATAGCGCTATTTCTCATGCAAAATTGTTTGAAAAAATTGGACACGATAAAATTAAGCTTCACTACACCATTCCGCCTTTGAATCTTGACCATATTAAAAAGCTCACAACAGATGTTGGATTGATTCAATTTTCTAAAATGAATCAACCTGATATTGATTCGGGTTATACCTTAGATGATAATGCCCGTGCATTGATTGCACTATGTAAGCATTTTGAATTGACAAGAGATGAGGAAGATTTGAATTATATTTTTATCTACTTCAATTTTATAAAATATTGTCTTCAATCTGAAGGTCACTTTCTCAATTATGTAAATGAACAAGGAACGTTTACAACACAAAATTATTCGACGAATCTCGCTGATGCAAATGGAAGAGCTATTTGGGCTTTGGGTTACCTTATTTCAATCGGTGATATATTGCCTGAGGAATTAATACTTGATGCAGAATTAATTTTGCAACGCACTTTGCCAACTATTTATAAAATTTATTCAACCCGTGCTATGGCCTTTGTGATAAAAGGATTATACTATCGAAATCTGAAAAATAAATCGATAGAATACATTTCGTTAATAAGGCATTTAGCAGACAGGTTAGTGCAGATGTTTCGCCATGAGTCTGAGCCCGGATGGTTATGGTTTGAGAGTTATCTAACCTATGCAAATAGTTTATTGCCTGAAGCTTTGTTATGTGCATGGTTGGCTACCGGTGAATTGCGTTATAAGGAAATTGCGAAATCATCATTTGATTTTTTGTTATCAAAAACGTTTCGCGAGGGTCCATAGTAGTATTTCATGATAGTGAAAAAGCAGCGGTGAATTTGAAAGTTGCTTTACCCTTAAGCTTAAGTGTCTTAGGGAAAAAGGGTTATAAGTTTGAGAAACTTGTAATGGGTAGTCTTTAAAAAATTTGGGCCTGGGTAGAAACCCTG
>JANNYV010000637.1:0-7771 GCA_031410275.1 Bacteroidota bacterium | reverse complement strand
AAATGCACCGGGTCTCATTTATCCCGGCAAAAATCATGACCGCTTACTGAATAAACGAAACCGTTTGCTGAAAACATTATTACTCGATGCAAAGATTGATTCTGTACAATATTTCCTGGCCATCGCCGAGCCCTTGCCGTCTAAACCCTTGCCATTACCTCAGGAAAATTCTCATCTCTTGCAACGATTTATCGCATCAGGAAATAAGGGAAAAACAATGCGGACTACCATCGATCATTCTATCCAAAAAATAGCTGCCACCATCATTCAACAACATATGGAAAGCCTTCATCAAAATGCCATTCATAATGCGGCCGTGGTGATCACCGATTTAAAAACCGGAAAAATTATTACCTATATCGGCAATACTTGTTCAGACACAAAAGAACAAAGCAATGATGTCGATTGTGCCAATGCACCCCGAAGTACAGGTAGTATTTTAAAACCCATTTTGTTTGCAAAATGTTTAGATGCTGGGGAAATTTTACCAACGACTTTATTACCGGATATTCCTTCTTATTTTGGCAGTTTCAATCCCAAGAATTTTAATAAAACCTATGACGGCGCCGTGCCGGCAAATGAATGCCTTACACGAAGTTTAAATATTCCTATGGTGCATTTATTGAATCAATACGGCGTGGAAAAATTTCAACACGATTTGCAGCAAACAGGGTTCAGTTCTATACCCATGTCAAAACATTACGGACTTACCTTGATACTCGGTGGTGCGGAAGTGAGTTTACTTCAAATCAATAAAGTGTATAGTGCCATGGCTTTGACCTTGCTTTCAGACACACAGAAAAATTATTCTCTGTTTTCAGAAATGAATCCTGCAAAAAAAACAACCATGCAGAAGGCAAGTATTTATACCACATTTAAAACCATGCTCGAAGTAAACCGACCGGATGAAGAAGGTAATTGGCGTGTGTTTGAATCGTCGCAAGCCATCGCCTGGAAAACGGGCACCAGCTTTGGCAACCGCGATGCATGGGCGGTCGGCATTACACCCAATTATGTGGTGAGTGTTTGGGTCGGTAATGCCACAGGTGAAGGCAGGCCATCGTTGACAGGTGTTCGAGCAGCAGCCCCCATTCTATTTGATATCTTTGATAAATTACCAAAATCAAAAACATGGTTTCAAAAACCGGAGACTGAATTCAGCACCATTCCGGTTTGCAAAAAAAGTGGTTACAGAGCCGGTGAGTTATGTGATGAAACCGATAGTATCAGTGTTCCGAAAACTTGTTTACGAGCAACCTCATGTCCTTATCATCACACCATTTATTTAGACCTTCAAAAAAAGAACAGAGTCGATGCCGATCATGAAGACCGAAAAAATATGATAGCTGAAAATTATTTCACCTTACCACCTTTAATGCAAAAATATTATATGCTTAAACATCCGGATTACAAAATGATTCCGCCATACAAGGCGAAAGCATCCTATGCGTCTGCAAAAAATGAGGTGCAAATTATTTATCCCAAACCCGGAAGTAAAATTTATTTACCCAAAGAAATAGATGGTTCACAAGGGCAAGTAGTATTTGAGGCAGTAAGCGGTCATGCCAATGAAACATTGTATTGGCATATTGATGAGCAATACATTTCCGAAACAAATTTCATTCACCAGCAATCTATTTATTTAGAAGCAGGCTTACATACACTAACTGTCATTGATAAAAATGCAAATGCACGAAGTGTGTCGTTTGAAGTGTTGCGGAGGTAGGCGTTGGTGGTTGAGAGTTGAGAGTTTTGAATATTTCTAATGTCATCAATTGCCTACTGCCAATTGCCTACTCTGAAAGACTCACCACTTCCGACTTACGACTTATGACTTACGACTTATACCTTACGCTTTCACCCCCAACACTCTCAAATAGCGGAAATGCGAAATCAATGCACGCCAAAATGTAGGGAAGGCATTGTATTGTATATTCATTTCTTCGCAAGTGTTCCTTACAATTTTACTGATTTGCGGATAATGAATATGAGAAATTTTTGGATACAAATGATGCTCCACCTGATAATTTAATCCGCCTACCAACCACGAGATGACTTTGTTTCGCATGGCGAAATTCACAGTCGTTGCTACTTGATGCAAAGCCCATTCATTTTCTATTTTATTGGCTTCATTCGGAAGTGGGAAGGTCGCCTCTTCTACCGCATGAGCCATTTGAAATACTAAAGCCAAACTTAGTCCTAAAGCTGCGTGCATTACAAAAAAGCCAAGTAATGCCTGCCAAAAACCAAAGATAAAAATTGGGATAATAAAAAATAAGGTAAGGTTGGTTAGTTTGCCGCTCCAAAATTCGAGATGATCGCGAAGTGCCATTTTTCGAATATCAGTTGTATGAATTTTCTTCGTCACTAATTTCCAGTAATCATCAAACAATATCCAATTGAAGGTGGTAAAAAAATATAATGGCACGGCATACAAAAATTGATATTTATGAAACCATCTTTTTTCCTGTTCAGGACTTAAGCGAAACAAAGGGTATTTTGCAATATCATCATCCATCCCATCAATATTGGTATATGTATGATGTATAATGTTGTGTTTTATTTTCCACATAAATGTACTGCCACCCATGAGGTCACCACCCACCCAGGCAATAATATTATTTAATCGCGGGTTGTCGCTGTAACTTCCATGTGCTGCGTCGTGCATGACATTAAAGCCAATCGTCGATTGTATAAACCCAAGCAAAGCACATAATAAAAGCGACACCCAAGTAGGAGGATGTATACTTAAAATAGCAATGTATACAGCGCTTAATGAAAGCAACAAAATAATGGTTTTCGAATAAAGCTGCCAATTGCCCCGTTGCGGAATCTGATTGGTTGAAAAATATTTTTCAATACGCTCATCCAATAAAGTCTTGAATGGGCGGGGATTGTTGATGAACGTAATTTTAGCCATAGCGTTTTAAGAATGCGCAAATATCGGCTAAAATACAGATAAAAGAAAGCCTTGAAAAAAGATTTTCGTTAATGTGGCCACTGCACACATATTCTATAATCTCAGGAATGCAGGGAACACGGATTCAATAGATGGATATATGAAAGGATTTAATAGACCCATATATCAAAAGGAGGATAGTTTCTTGCGAAACAAAGATTAAATCTGTGAGAATCTATCTCTTTGTTTAATTCAGTATTCTAAAAAAATATACAACCCATGCGAGTCTATACATTTTAATGCGATACAACAATACGATGATTTGAAACCTTTAGACCATCCTTTTCAATATCCAACATATACTGACCATTTGCAATTTGCGACAATGGAAGCAGATAAGCAGTATCTGCTTTATGCATGATACTATCTTGTCTCAATAGAATAGCTCCCTTTGCATCCATCAATTTTATACTATAATTTCCTTCAACTAACCCTTCTATTTTTAATTGATTTTTCACAGGGTTTGGAGAAAGCACAATAGGATGTTGCACTGATTCATTGATTTGATTCGGCGCAGCCATACTGATAAAAAATGAATCTGTTACACAACCCTTTTTATCGGTTACAGTAAGCACTTGAAATGAAGTGGGTGAAATTGTAATTTGCTTTGTACTATCACCGGTACTCCAAACATAATCGTTCTCCTTGTTCCAACTTGCAGTCAATGTAATGGGTTGACCGCCGATAGCAGATACATGATTTTTTCTATTCACATTTTTATAGATAGTGAAATGATCTTTCACCACCTGATTTGTATCTGTGCTAATCCATTCGCCCAATAATTGAGTGCCTTCGATGGTCAAGAGTAAAGAACCGCTATTGATAAAATTTGAATAATACATTGCAGCATGCGGCCATGTTGGTTGAGGTGAGGATACATAGTCGCTACCGCTTCCTATCACCACATACAGCAAGCCCGAATCAGCAGCTAATGGTGGGTTTGAATTTTTTATAAATGGGCAAGAAAATGCTGTCGTATCATTGAGCCCGCTCGAATGTTGTAAGCGATGCAAGGCCGTATCATAACTTGCTTCTAATCCTGTATGTTGATGAATAAAATTTGAACGTTGATACGTATGGCAATGACCATTCAATACCAAGTCAACATTATAACGTTCTAATATCGGTGTTAGTTTTTCGCGGATGGCAATTAAATCGGTTTCGATATCAGAGTTATGCGTACCCAAACAATAAGGAGGATGATGAAAGGAAACAATCACCCAAGGCAAAGTATTCGCATGTAAATCTTGTTTGAGCCAATGAATTTGTGGTGCATAAGCAGTATCTGAAATGCCGTAGTAATTTCCAGCGACTTCTTCTAATCCATACGAATCGAGATTTACAAAATGCACATTGCCAATATTAAATGAATAATACATTTCAGTGTTCGATGGTACGCCACCACATTCACCTTGCGTTGGCAGGGTAAAAATATCGAAATATGAAATGGCATGCGATTGCCGCAAAGAATAATCATTCGCATATTCATGATTGCCTGTAGCAGGCCATAATACGGTATGTTTGGTGATAGTATGTTGAAAATAGTTAAAAAACCCATCCTGAAAATTTACATCATATCCCGACGGATAAGAGTTATCACCCAGCATCAAATAGCCATCTACATAGTTTGTATCTACATATTGAATGAATGCATCGCGAACATGTTCTTCATTACTATTTGCTTTCGCAACATCTCCAACGGCCAAAATACGAATCGGTTTTTCATAAGCAGATGATGTCAACGGAAGTGTTTTAAAACAATTTTCAGCATTGCCCTGAAATTGAAGAGTACTAGTTCCAATGGTGTAATAATATTTTGTTGCAGGATTTAAAGTGGTCAATTTAATAACATGTTCGGTCACTAAATTATTATTTACAACGCCTCCGGCGAAAGCGCTCAATGAGGTACCATACATCACTTTACTGTTACAGGCAATATCGGTTCGCCAAGTGATGACAATACTGTTTTGCGTAGCCATCGTCAAGTATGGACCACGTATCACTGTAATTGCATTCGAACAAAATACAGTACAAAAAAGAAACAGTATGAGAAGGATTGATTTCAAGAAGACAAATGTAAGAAGGAGATAGGAGAAAAAGTAACAACCAGTATTCAATAGGAGAAATTTCAAAAATTAAATTCCAAAAGAAAGACAGAGAATCATTCCAAGACAACAAAAGACAATATCCAAAATCTGATAATTTAATGCGGTAGATTCAATTCATTTATTAAAATAATTGTACTTTTCACTTTTACATATGAAACAAGCGCACATTTTTATTAATCAGCTTTATGAGCTAAAACAGAAACTAAAACTCGAGCAGATCGAACAGAAGGTAGAACGAAATCTGAACCGCTTGTTTAATACACTTGAAGAAGAGGGTTATATTTGTAAAGACCCGATGGGTGAGGCTTATAATGAAACAAGAACCGATTGTGAAGCAACCATTATTGGTAAGGTGTCGAATACATTGATGATAACACAGGTAATTAAACCTGTTATTTATAAACGTGAAAATAATGAACTGACGCTTTTGCAAAAAGGTGTGGTGATGGTAGAAAGCAAATAAGTATACGAAATGAAATCGGTTAATTTTGGAATAGATTTAGGAACAACAAATTCATTGATTGCCAAATATGAAAATGGTCATGTCATCGTATTTAAAAATCCTGTCGGGCATAAAGAATCATTGTCCTCTGTAGTGGCATTCCGGCCTGATAGAAGATTGGTTGGAGACAAGGCAAGAGAGTATTTGATGAAAGATCCGGTGAATGTATTTGGCAGTTTTAAACGTAAGATGGGGACCGATGAACGCTATTATGTAGTGAACATTGATGAGAATGTAACGCCCGTGCAACTTTCATCGTATGTGTTGCAAGAATTGAAAAATTTTATACATACCCGCGAGCTTCCCGAAGCATCTATTGTAACGATTCCCGCATCGTTCGATACCATGCAAAGCAATGCCACTATAAAGGCTGCCGAGTTAGCCGGCTTCAGCAATGTTTTTCTTTTGCAAGAACCCATAGCAGCCAGTTTAGCCTATTTCAATCAAGCGAATGGAAATATGAATGGGTATTGGTTAGTATACGATTTAGGTGGTGGTACATTTGATGTTGCATTAGTACAAATACAAGAAGGCGATATGAAAATTACCGATCATGAAGGCAATAATTTTTTAGGTGGTGTTGATTTTGATTTCGGTATCGTTGAACATATTATTGTTCCGGAAATTGTAGCAAAAACCGGTATCGAAAATTTTGAAGAGGAACTTAGAGTGACCTATGGTAAATATGAAAAATTATATCATCAACTTTTATATAAAGCCGAAGAAGCAAAAAAAGAATTGTCATCAAGGGAAGAAACAGAGATTGAATTGGATGTTGAAATCGATGGAACAAGATATGAATTTTATATTTCCTTTTCAAGACAACAGTTTAATTCAATTATAAACAACATCGTTCAAGATACTGTGCATATGCTTGAACAAATATTGGTCCGAAATAATTTGCAATCAAACGATATCCAACAAATTATTTTGGTGGGTGGCAGTACGCTGATTCCATATGTGCAAGAAACATTGAGCAAGGCAACCGGCATCGTATTAAATTCAGATACAGATCCTATAACCGCTGTGGCAGTAGGAGCAGCGTACTATGCAGCGAATAAATATTATCAACCCGCAGAAGAAAAAATTGCAATTGAAATCAATACCTTACTGAATAAAATTGCTTCAGAAGAAATAATTGAAAACAATACACCCATTCAAGTAAATGTGTCCTACAGCAAATCCAGTAGAGAAGATGAAGAAGTGATATTAATAAAAGTGGATGGCGACTATAATTTATTTACCTACCGAATCATACGCAATGACGGAGGGTTTGATACAGGTATCCGCCATGTCAAATCTAAATTCACCGAATTTTTACCCTTAATGCCTTCCGTAAAAAATACATTCTTCCTACGGTTCTTTGATGAAACCAATAATGAAGTAAAATCATTAGCAGAAGAAATTATTATAACACATGGTCAGTTTAGTATCAGCGGACAACCCTTGCCAAGAGATATATGTATTGAATTAGATGATAAGGAAAATAATACCACAAAATTGGAATTAGTTTTTGAAAAGAACAGTATTCTGCCACAAAAGAAAACCTTGTATAGAACCATTTCTAAAACAATTCAGAAAGGACAAGACGATAAAATAATTATCAATATTCTTGAAGGCGATCGCTATACAAGAGCAACATCAAATTTAGTCATAGGCTGCATAGAAATATCGGGTAAGACACTGACATCTGATTTGATAAAAGGTTCAGATATTGAAATACAAATTACCATGTCAGAGTCACGCGCATTGAGTATAGAAGTATACCTTGTGATGACACAACAAGATTATAAAAATGTGTTTTCAATGACCGAAAAACATACAAGTGTGATCCGGTTGAAAGAACAATACGCAGAATTGGAAAACGAATTGAGAAATGGATTGCGTTCGTTTAGTGTAGCCGACAAATCGGTATGGACTGAGCAAACCAATACCTTGTTAGATGAACTTCTCGGGCACAAAAAAAATATACTGAAACTAAAAGAGAATGATAAGTCTGATTCGAAATATATTATTGCCGATGCCTTGTATCGCATTTCACAGGAGTATGATAAACTAGGCGGAAACGATCGGCTCGAATCATTGCAGTTCGAATATTTTGAAGCAAAAGATTTTGCAGAAACTCATGTGAAATGCGATACAAGGCATCGGCAATAATATATTTCGAATCAGACTTATCATTCTCTTTTAGTTTCAGTATAT
>JANNYV010000636.1:0-3777 GCA_031410275.1 Bacteroidota bacterium | reverse complement strand
CTCCCGTAGGAGTCGGGCCCGTGTCTCAGTGCCCGTGTGGCTGATCATGCTCTCACATCAGCTACTGATCGTCGGCTTGGTAGGCCGTTACCCTACCAACTACCTAATCAGCCGCACGCCCATCTCAAAGTGCCGGAGCTTTAATCCCAAAACCATGTGATTTCGGGATACTATGGGGTATTAATCTCTCTTTCGAGAGGCTATTCCCCGCTCTGAGGAAGGTTGCGTACGTGTTCCGCACCCGTTTGCCGGTCGCCGCCAAGTATTGCTACCCGCGCTGCCCCACGACTTGCATGTGTTAAGCCTGCCGCTAGCGTTCATCCTGAGCCAGGATCAAACTCTCCATTGTAAATGTTTTGTTTTGATCTTGGCTAATTTCTTCAAAGAAATTAGCGATCTAATTTTTATTTTCTGCTAAGAATTACCTGTTTAAAAACTTACGTTTTTATTCTGTTGTTTCCGTCTTTCAAAGATCTTTATATTTTCTTTCGTTTATACCCCTTTTTGAAGGGAGTGCAAAACTAAGTGTTTAATTTTAATTTCCAAATTTTAGCTACTTTTTTTACTAAAAAAATATCAGTTTGTTTAAGTTTCTGTTAACTTTCGTCTACTGCTTTTTTGTTTGGGAGTGCAAAGGTATGTGTTTAATTTTAGTTTCCAAATTTTTATTCTTTTTATTTAAAAAAATAATTAAAAATTATCGATCGTTTTTACAACACGTACCATTAAATAAAGAGCTGTTTTTTTGTTTGGGAGTGCAAAGGTAATTAACATATGTTAATCACCAAATTTAAGTTGATTTAATTTCATAATAATAAAAAAATCTTATCAACAAACCCATCAATTGTGGGACTTTCATTTCCCTTAATCCATTTACTTTATCGCACCAACACTATAACCAGTAGTGATTACAACGAATCGTGCATATCTATTAAAAGGAGATGAGCAAACGCATCGAACATTCAAAAAAATATTCGTGTCTAACAAATTCATTTCTATAGTGGGCTTCAAGCCAATTGAAATGTCACAAATAAATTAAGTTTCTTTATCATAGTATTGATTGTTTATTTACATTGCAATGAAAATACATGGCTACTCTACTTTGATGTACTCAAGTATAAAACATTTTCCTTCCATGAATATATCAATCATTGTTGCCATTTCAACGAATCATGTAATAGGTGTTGACAATAAACTTCCATGGCATTTACCGGCTGACTTACAATACTTTAAAACACTGACCATTGGCCATCCTATTTTGATGGGACGCAAAACATATGACTCGATTGGAAGACCCTTGCCAAACAGAGAAAATATTATCATTACCCAAAACAGAACTTTTCATTCAAACAATCTTATTATAAAGCATTCGATAGAAGAAGCCATTGATTATTGCATAGAAAAAGGATACGAAGATGTTTTTATCATTGGTGGCGACGGAATTTACAAACAAACTATTTCAATAGCCGATACATTATATATAACCCGTGTTGATATAAACATTGAGAATGGAACCGCTTTCTTTCCTGAAATAGATAAAGATAAATGGAAATTGATATCTAGCGATAGTCGAACAAAAGATGATAAAAATAAATACAACTATACATTTGAAGTGTATGAAAAAACTAAGCTTGATTAATGAAATATTTATTTTTACTTCGACAGTATATTCACTATTTCTTTAAACGCAAGACTGCTCACGGAATACACTCCCCTTTTGTGTACGATTTTATTGAAACTGTGTTAAAAGACAATAGGTATTTCTATGCCTTTGATGAAATAAAAGCAATAAGAAATCAACTATACAGCGATTCTACTATTTTGAACATTCAAGATTTTGGAGCCGGCTCTTTGCTTGGTAATTTGAAGCAACGTGTTGTCAAAGACATTGCACGAAATGCAGGGCGTAATGAAAAATTTGGGAAACTTTTATTCAGAATAGTTGATCGATATGAGCGTAACCAAATTTTAGAATTAGGAACTTCGTTAGGTCTTGGTAGTTGCTATATGGCTGCTGCTTCAAAAACCGGGAAAATTATAACTATTGAAGGAAGTAAGGAAATAGCTGATTATGCCGGTAATATATTTTCATTATTATCTATGCATCATATTCAACAAGAGGTTGGAAACTTTGATGCTGTTTTACCATATATATTAAAGAATAGCCCTTCATTTGATTTGATTTTTATCGATGGTAATCACCGAGAAGAAGCCACATTGAATTATTTCAACCAATTCTTTCCATACATAAAAGATGATACCATTCTAATTTTCGATGATATTCATTGGAGTAAAGGAATGAACAATGCATGGGAAACCATACACGCTGATAAAAGAGTGAGACTTAGTATTGATTTATTTTTCTTTGGAATTGTTTTTTTTAGAAAAGAATTTAAAGAGAAACAACATTTCATTCTTAAATATTAACCCTGTTTTTATATCTCGTTCTTGAGTATAAAATTAAGAATGAGATAAGAAAGGTAAAAATGCCTGAAAGTATTGCCAACACTGTTCCTCCAATAAAAAACTCCTTTCCGGTTTGAACCACCTCATCCCATTTCAAATGATTAAAATCTATTTTCCAATTGGGATTATGAAAAAGTAATTTTCCTGTTGCCAAACTCGCTGCCCAAATAACAGGAGGAAATAAACTGATATTTGCTGCCAAAATAAATAGCGTTTTATTCATCTTCATTAGAATTGCTAAGGGAATACCCACTAACAACTGAAATCCCCAAATTGGAACAATGCCCATAAATACACCAAAGCCAACAGACGAAGCCCTTTTCAATGAAGATTCTGAAGGGTTGAAAAGCAATTCTCTCAACCCCTTCCAGAAACCTTTTTTCTGCAATGGCTTAATTAGTAAGTCACGTGGTTTGATATACAATAGAGCTATAATAACGAACACAGAATTCAATACACTGATACGTACAAAATCTTTGAATGGCCTGAAGTGCGAGACCCTCTCCTCTTTCGCCGGGTAATAAACCTGTATAGGAACCGCTATTACCGGTATTCCCATCCAGGCGCTTCGAACAATTACTTCAATTTCAAATTCATATTTTTTTGTAAAAAAATGCTTGCCTTGAAATTTATAAACCGGATACAATCTGAAGCCACTTTGAGTATCAGGCATTTTTACCCCCGTTTCTAATCGAAACCAGAAGTTTGAAAATTTATTTCCAAATGAACTCTTGCCCGGAATATTTTCATGAGTCAGATTTCTCGCGCCTATCATTAAGGCCCCTTCATTCGTAACTAATTTCTCTAAAAATATTTTGCAATCTACCGGATAATGTTGCCCGTCTGTATCAATTGTAATGACATACTTATAGCCTTGTTTCAACGCATATTCAAAACCTTTTCGCAATGCATAACCTTTTCCCTGGTTCGCCTCGTAACTAACTAGCTGAATAGGCAAGCTATTTACCAAATCAAGCGTATTGTCTGTTGAGCCATCATTGATAAGAATAACATGGGTTGTTTGCGCAAGAGAATCTTCAATGACTTTACAAATAGATGTTGCATTATTATAAGTAGGCAAAAGTATACAGACCTTATATTTCAAAAATAAGTTTTGAAGTTGTGGCACAGTATGTGTTAATTCAGAATTCAACCAATAGTTATTTTTCGATGAATATTCCTTTACATTTTAAAAATACATGCTCCTTAAATCGCAACATCGCATCAACTGAAATTCGCCCTTTTTCAATCATATTCGTTGTAATTTCGAATGTAGCACTCGTAAATTGAGGTGGCGCAAACATAGTCAAA
>JANNYV010000635.1:0-3153 GCA_031410275.1 Bacteroidota bacterium | reverse complement strand
GGATTAGATTCATCAGTAATTTCAGCCATCACAAAAAAATATGCAGCCAATCGAATTGAAAGTAATGATACGCAACAAGCTTGGTATCCTCAGTTACATTCATTTGCAGTTGGCTTAGTGGGCTCTCCTGATTTAGCAGCCGCGCGAAAAGTGGCAGATCATATCGGTTCGGTACATCATGAAATAAATTTTACAGTTCAGGAAGGATTAGATGCAATACGTGATGTGATTTATCATTTAGAAACGTATGATGTGACAACAGTAAGAGCTTCTACTCCGATGTATCTGCTTGCGCGAGTCATCAAATCGATGGGAATAAAAATGGTCTTATCGGGTGAAGGTGCAGATGAATTATTTGGTGGTTATCTTTATTTTCATAAGGCCCCAAATGCACAAGCTTTTCATGAAGAGACGGTTCGAAAATTAAGTAAACTTCATTTATATGATTGTCTGCGTGCTAACAAATCATTGGCTGCGTGGGGTATTGAAGGGCGTGTACCTTTTTTAGACAAAGAGTTTATGGATGTGGCCATGCGTTTAAACCCTCAGGATAAAATGGCCGGCAATGGTAAAATGGAAAAATGGATTTTACGAAAAGCTTTTGAAGATTATTTACCTGAAAGTATTGTATGGCGCCAAAAAGAACAATTCTCTGATGGTGTTGGTTATAGTTGGATAGACAGTTTAAAAGCCGAAGCCGAAAAAATAGTCAGTGATGACCAACTAAAACATGCCGATAAAGTTTTTCCAATTCAACCACCAAAAACAAAAGAAGAATATCGGTATCGAACTATATTCAGTGAACACTTTCCATCCAATGCTGCGGCGCTTTGCGTACCGTCAGTTCCTTCTGTTGCATGCAGCACACCTGAGGCATTAGCTTGGGACGCATCATTTCAGAATACAAATGATCCATCAGGAAGAGCAGTGAAAAGTGTGCATATTGATTCTTATTGAGCGATATTAGATGTCCGATGTTCGATGTTCGGGGATTTGTCTTAAGAGGATGTATTAACTTTTACTTTATGACTTATACCTTACGACTTATGACTTACGACTTATGCCTTTATAACCTATGACTTACACCTCACTTGAACAATGTTTACTTGACCTAGAAAAAAATGGGATGTTGGTACGCATCAAGCAACAAGTTGACCCTTATCTTGAAATGGCTTCGATCCAATTGAGAATGTATGAATGCGGTGGTCCTGCCATTTTATTTGAGCATGTGAAAGGAACTAAATACCAAGCAGCCAGTAATATTTTTGGCACACTCGAACGGAGCAAATTTATTTTTAGAGATACATTGAGCATGGTTCAGCGTTTGATTGAGTTGAAAGAAAATCCAATGGCTGCAATCAAACAACCTTTTAAAAATTTACAAGCCGGCATGGCTGCATTGCATGCATTACCATTAAAAAATCCATTTAACAAACCTGTTCTCTATGAAGAAATAAGCATCAGTGATTTGCCGTTGATTACTCATTGGAAACAAGATGGCGGTGCATTTGTAACCTTGCCTCAGGTGTATACTGAAGATATAGAACAACCTGGTATCATGCATGCCAATTTAGGCATGTATCGAATTCAACTGGATGGAAATGAATATGAAAAAGATAAAGAAATTGGATTGCATTATCAACTGCATCGCGGAATTGGAGTGCATCAAACAAAAGCAAATAATGCAGGGCAAGCATTACGAGTAAGTTGTTTTATTGGCGGACCTCCTGCTCATTCTGTTGCCGCCGTTATGCCCTTACCTGAAGGGATGAGTGAAATGACATTTGCCGGATTACTTGGAGGGCGACGATTCAGATATTGTTACCGGGATGGTTTTTGTGTGAGTACCGATGCCGACTTTGTTATCACCGGAACAGTTTATAATAATGAGGTAAAACCGGAAGGTCCTTTTGGCGATCATTTAGGTTACTATAGTTTACAACATCCATTTCCGGTGATGAAAGTGGATAAAGTATTTGCAAAAAAAAATGCGATATGGCCATTTACAGTAGTTGGTCGGCCGCCACAAGAAGACACCAGTTTTGGGCAATTAATACATGAGCTTACAGGCAATGCCATTCAACAAGAAATTCCCGGCCTCAAGCAAGTGCATGCGGTAGATGCGGCCGGTGTGCATCCTTTACTATTAGCAATCGGAAGCGAACGTTATACACCATTTGCCCAAACAAAACTGCCTTCCGAAATTCTCACAATTGCCAATCGTATTTTAGGAACCGGGCAATTGAGTTTAGCCAAATATTTATTTATCACAGCAGATGATACAAACCAATTGCATACAGAAAATGTGTTGGAATATTTGACTTATGTGTTGGAGCGAATCGACTTGTTGCGTGATATTCATTTTTATACCAATACATCTATTGATACATTAGATTACAGTGGCTCAGGATTAAATACAGGAAGTAAAATTGTACTTGCTGCGTATGGTAATTCAATCAGAACATTGATTACTGAAGTGCCTTCCTGTATGAATCAATTAAATGATTTTTTTCATGCAAGTCTTTGTATGCCGGGAGTCATAGCATTGCAATGCAGTGCATTTTTTTCGTATGAAGAAACCCATCGGCAGATAGAAAGTTTAAATGAACAATTGAAATCAAAGCTGAGTGAATTGAAATCAATTCCGATTATTGTACTTTGTGATGACGCTAATTTCATTTCTAAAAATTTGAATAATTTTCTTTGGGTAACATTTACCAGAAGCAATCCTGCTAAAGACATTTCCGGAATCGCTGCCTTCACAGAAAACAAACATTGGGGTTGTTATGGGTCAATGATTATTGATGCCAGAATAAAACCACATCATGCTCCATTATTAGAAAAGGATATGACTACCGAGCGAAAAGTAGATTCACATTTTGCGAAAGGCGGTGCATTCGAAAAATGGGGTTAGTAGGTAGTGTTTTCATGCGGACATTATGTATGTGAAAATAAAAATTATCCCTATCAACTATCAACCTTCCACCGACAATTTCTCTAAGCCCACATTCATCAACATATTCCCGAATAAAACCTTGGCTCTGTTGGCTTTTAATTCTTTAATAATACCGGTTTCTCTGCTATTGAGCATACGTACCTTCGAGCCAATGGCAATCTTTAATTTTATTTTCGCGAGTTTGGCCTCTTTAAATT
>JANNYV010000634.1:0-2436 GCA_031410275.1 Bacteroidota bacterium | reverse complement strand
AGCACTTTCTCTAACAGACATTCTTCTGTGATTTTTAGGATGTTGAGTTTAAGAAACTTGAAAAAAATAATGTATCATTATAAAAAGAAAAAATATTTGCTATATGAAAATTGTATCATTGTTCTCTGGAATTGGCGGTTTTGACTTAGGTTTTATAAGAACTGGGCATCATGTGGTATGGGCAAATGACATTTGGAAGGATGCTGTTGAAACCTATAAACTTAATATTGGGAATGATATTGAATATAAAGATATTAGAGATATTCCTTCATGTGAAATTCCTAATTGCGATATGATTATTGGAGGTTTTCCTTGTCAAGGTTTTTCTCTTGCCAACAAAGGAAGAAATGAACAAGATGACAGAAACTTTTTATATTTAGAGTTTGTAAGGATTTTGGGTGATAAGCAACCAGCTTTTTTTATTGCTGAAAATGTCAAAGGTATTTTAAGTTTAGGAAAAGGAAAAGTCTTTGAGATGATTTGTAAAGATTTTGAAGAAATTGGTTATGACGTTACTTATTCTGTCCTAAATGCTGCTAACTACGGAGTTCCTCAAACAAGAGAAAGAGTTCTGATATTTGGAAAAAGAAAAGGCTTACAAATTAATATTAATTTTCCCCCAATCCCTACTCACCAAAAAACAAATGGAATTTCGTTATTTGAAGATAAACATCAATGGGTGAGTATCGGTGAAGCATTAAAAAATATTCCTCATCCAGATGAAACTCATAATTTAGATAATCATGAGCCATCAAAATATAAATTAAGATTTAACGGTTATTTGGGACATAGAGTCATAAATCCTAATATGCCTTCTCCTACAATAACTGCACGAGGAGATGAAAAAGGAGGAGTAGTTGTACATCATCATCCAAATAATGAAAGAAGGTTATCCGCACGGGAAACGGCTGTAATTCAATCATTTCCAATTGATTTTAAGTTTTACGGAACAAAAACATCTGTTTATAGACAAGTAGCAAATGCTGTTCCACCTAAGTTAGCAGAAGCTGTTGCTAAACTATTTCCACTAAATATTTATGAGAATACCAATCAAACCTTTTCCGAGCTACAAATGGCGATGGGCTGAGTACACCCCAAGCGAAGGCTTGAATAACCCCGTAAGATTTATGGGGGTGCTTAGAGCTATGTATAAGCATCAAGGAAAACCTAAAAGTACAAATGATATTTATGAAGATTTGCTCAAAGTTGAAAAAGAAACGAATCAACTCACGGGTGAAGATGTAACCTTAGCAAGAACTGGTGAACGTAATTTATTTCGTAATTCAGACCGTTATTGGAAGGCATTGGGTTTATTGGATTCATCAAGTAGACCATTTTTATTAACGTCATTAGGTAATAATTTAGCTGAGGGTAAAATTACTCAAAATGAGTTTGCAATATCATCTATTAAGGCTTTAACCCTACCCAATAAATATATTGAATCGGAAGAGGAGATTGAAAAATGGCAATATAATAACCTCATAATCAACCCATTGGAATTAATTCTGCAAATTATTAAGGCATTATTTGATAATTTTGGTGAAAAAAGCAGCTATGTAACACCATTTGAATTACAAAAAATCATTATTCCTTATGCAGGTGATAAAGCAACCTTAGAAGAGTATATTATTGCTATTCAAGAATTTAGGAATGGGAAATTTGATGTAAATATCTTTCCCGATTGTGCCACAGGAGCAAATGATAAAAGAATGGTAAGAGAGTTTTTACTTTTTTTATCAAACTATGGATTTTGCGATAGAGTTCAGCCCAATAAGAGAAATAACGCAAATGAAAAGTATTTTTTACGCAAAGAATATATCTATGAGGTTGATGAAATAAGTAAAATTTCATCAATAAATGTTACAGTCGAAAATATTGTGCAAGAAGTTAGACGAAATCCAGTAATAACAGATGTAGAAAGACAGAAAGTAATAACAAGAGTATTAGCAAGACCTCAGCAATCTAATTTTCGGAAACAAGTATTGTCTAAATTTGGCTATACTTGTTTGCTAACAGGTGAGAAGATGAATGTAGTTTTAGAAGCCTGTCATATAATTCCAGTTGAAAGTAGAGGTAATGATGTCTATGAAAATGGAATCTGTTTTCGGTCTGATATTCACATTCTTTACGATACTAAAAATATACGTATAAGACCTGATGGACATTTGGAATATTCAGATGCTATTCAGCAGAGTATTAGTTATTCAAATCTGCCCAAACAGATAAACATTCCCAATTTTGTATCAGAAGAAGCCTTAAATTGGCGGTATGATTATTATTGAATTGTAATTGCTCTCAGAAACCTTCATTAATAGCTCATATCTTGCAATTAATGAAGGTTTTATTTTTTCTACTGATGATTCATTGCTATGAATTTGAGTATATCTTCTTTAATGTCTCTCACCTTGTAAATATCTGATATGGAATCTTTAAATT
>JANNYV010000633.1:0-3436 GCA_031410275.1 Bacteroidota bacterium | reverse complement strand
CCTTCAAGTAAAAGACTCAAGCTGATCTCTCCGCAAAATATTGACTAGATTTCCAAATGAAAAGGTTAATGAAATCAGGCGAAGTACTTTTTCAAGAACCTTCCATTGATTGGAGGCATTGGCCGGGCTCCTTGGGGATCGACCAGCTGGTATGTAGCAGGTTGCTTATAATGGTGCTTCCGGGAGTTGGTGCACCTGAGCAAGCGGCTGCCGGCAAAATATTAATGACATAATCTTCAGTTTCACCCCAAGGGTAAACAAGACAAGGATTTGTAATAGCAGCACCTTGTTCAGAATTGATAATGCGTATGCCTGTAACACCCGTTAATGCTGTTGTCGGAATCGTGATGGTGCCTGATTCGATATGTGCACCTGTCGTAGCAGAAGCAGATGAGTAGACCAACTCACCGGCATCTGCAAATGAAGTATTTTGATTATAATCTATAAAGATTGCGCATCTGTTCGGATAATAATTTGCACTGCATACACCTACTTCAATAGAGAATGGAACTACCGAACCTTTTTGTACAGCCGGTGGTGTCAAAAATTGATAATTTGAATATAAATTCGGTATAGAGTTTTGTCCGGCGGCAGTAGTAGAACAATTAGAACAGTTTTGTAAACTGCCAAATGAAAATTTATAAATATCTTCATCTGCTGCAGACTGTGCAGTACTGCTGCAAAAACATCCATAACTTGGACTCATAGGTACATACACAGGTACTGATGTAGCCGAAGCAGGTCCCGCACCACACGTAACAACGCATCGATAATACTTGTTAGCGGTTTGCGTTAAGGTTAAGGTAGACCCCGTTCCTAAATTTATAAGTCCTGAAGTGAACGTTACATTATCGGCACTTTGCCATTGATACGAAACCAAGCCTCCGATTGTACTATTTTGTAAGGTGAGTGTAAATGAAACACCTGTGCAAACATTAGGTGCAGATGAAATAGTATTACCTGGTGCAGGGGTTCCAACACAAGGCGGCACGGTTACATAAGTGATACGAATAGAAGGACGGGAGTTACCATATATTGAACTTTGCAATGCAGCAGAACCGGTCAATGCAGTGGTACTTGCCAAACCGATCGCTTTCCCTGATGCCGCTTGAATATAATAATTATCACCCACTGTACCATTCACAATGCCAAGCTTTGCCCAATCGGTCAGTATTTGAAGGCCACCTCCGTTATATAAAAAGCTATCAATAAAAGGAGCCTGGATATAAGTATTTGTAGAGGCCGTAACAGTATAAGTACTGCTTGTGAATTCATGTGAGGCACCTGCTACCAAGGTGCTCCAAAGCACTGAAGTTGCAAAGGAAGTAGATGATGTATTTGATATCCAAACATCAAATGTATTATTTCCGGTGATTGAAGGGCCATCTTTCTTTAACCATTCTAGTTTAATAATTTTTGAGCCTGAGGGAATTCCCAATTCGGCTGCTGTGTAAATATAAGCATGCCGAGAATAATTTAAAAGTCCCGCGTCACCGGTGTTTCTATAAATAGGACCGAATGCCCAAGAACCCAATCCTGTTGTATTTCCTATCACCACTTGAGTGACAACTTGGGCAGAGGAGCGGGTCATGGAGAAAAGCAGAGTGCAAAAAAGAAAGAGCTTAAAAAATAAGCTGAATGAAAAATTGTTGAGGTGGTTTAGTTTGAACATTGCAGTGTTTTTTATAATGGGAGGTAATTTTTTTTATAATTGTTTTCAGCTGAAGTAAAATCTATTATTCTAATTTCCTTTGCCTAGAGGACAAAACCTTCATAAAATCTTTTTACAAGTTAGGAAAGAGATTTCATTGAGCCAAATATTTTTCGAATAAGCAGGAAGAAAAAGCAAAATCCTGCGACAAAGAAGATACGCAACATAAGAAACGAAAACGATAGGACGACAAATAATATCTTCCGTAAATCAAGCAAAATTCATGCCTGCAACGAATGGTTTTAAGGCTATTATTTAAATGAATAAGTTCCTGCGCTCGTGTTGTTATTCCGTTGCATGATGGCAATATGAGCCAACATTTTTTCTGTAGACCCTTTTTGAAACAAGGTCAATAAATATCTTCCATTTCGCGGGCATATAAAAGAAAACTGTGTATAATACTCTTCTGTATCCTGGGGTTTGAATTTATCTGTAATAAAATCTCCAATCCCTTCTATCCCTAATTTAACTTCTATCTTCTTTGCCTCCGGATCTCCTACTATAATAAATTGATACCAACTTCCTGCTTTTAATTCAACAAATATTGGGAACTCTGTATTTCGATGCATATCGAGATAGCTCGCTTTATAGGTAACAAAACCGAGCGCGGCAAACTTCGAATACAATGCTGCAATCTTAGTATTAAATGCTGACAAAGAGCTCCCAATATTTTCATTAGCTCTTGCAATTAATTGCGCGGAGAACAAAACAAAAAACAAAGAGATATAAGCTTTTTTAAAATTCATATTGATAGTGTTTTGCCAAAGTGAAACAGAATGTGTAAACAATACTAAATAAATCTGATGTGAAGATGCACAAAATTTCTGACCAAATTATAATAATGAACGTTGAAAAAAATAGAAGAAGGGAATTTCTAAGCCTACACTTGAACATTCAATCCGGTGAAGATGCAATTGCAATAGATGTTAAACTATAAGATAGAAATAGTATGACCCAATTATAAAAACTATGGATGTATCGAATAAATAAAACCACTAATATTTGATTCAAGCAAAGGGCTGTCAAGTAAATCAACATTCCCATCACCATTTAAATCCGTGGCGAAATAACCAAAATCGAAATTTTGAATACCCACCTCCAGATAAGGAAAATCAAGCAAGTCAATATTTTCATCAACATTCAAATCACCAGTAAAGAGTGCCCATTTGCCGGGCTCTACCTCATTTAAATTATTACCATATGCTTTGCTTGCAGCATTTGTAAAATTATAAGTTAACGGAGTAGCTCCCAATACAACAGGTGATGCACTCCAAGTAAGTATTGAATTCCGGTGTTTTACCCCAATATAATAAGAGCCCGAAATCGGTGGAAATATGCAGGTGGCTGTTCCATTTGTAAATAATGCAACAGTTTTAGAGGCAACCTGTGCATAAGGTGCATTTTCATTAAACAGTAATACTTCTACAGAATCCGTTAAGGTGGCATTGTTCCCAATTCCCTGATTCATTAAAACTGGTTTCATCAATGAACTTCCATTATAATATCCTTGCAGAAATAAAATTAAATTTAATGTTGTTGAGCATGGTGTAATTGTCAGGACTAACGAAACTACAGAATCACAACCTTTAGAGTTTGTCAACACAGTTGTATAAGTTCCAGATGTTGTATACGTCGTATTATTTAATGGCCAAGTGTAGCTCCCACATATTGAGGTGATAACTGAAGATGTAGTAGTATGGTTCACTGTTAAGTTTAGGCTAGAGG
>JANNYV010000632.1:0-4741 GCA_031410275.1 Bacteroidota bacterium | reverse complement strand
AACAATAACAATCAATAAATCCATTCATGCCAATGGTGATTGGAGTAGAATTTGCAGTCAACCCTGAATTATCGCAAGAGACAGCACAATAAAATGTTTCCGCAGCAAATAAGTTTGGTGTTGTATATGAAAAGGCAGTAGCCCCACTAATCAAACCAGAACCATTATACCATTGATAATGTAAACCGGTTCCGGGCAAAATATTTTGTAATGAAAGAATGGTATTTTTTCCAGAGCAAATAGTGGACGCACTTGCAATCGTATTTCCTGGAGTCGGTGAGCCTGAACAAGCGGTAGTTGGTGTTACATTCACAACATAATCTTCTGTTTCTCCCCATGAATATAATAGACAAGGATCAGTAATTGCACCTCCTTGTTCTGATGTAATAACCCGCAATGCAGCCATACCCGTAGTTGCGCCTGCCGGTATCACAATAGTCCCTGATTCTGTATGTGGTCCACTCGTAGCGGATGGAGATGAATATACTAATTCACCCGGATCAGAAAATGAACTATTTTGATTATAATCAATAAAAATGGCACTTCTATTTGGATATAAATTTAAGCAAGTCCCAATCTGAATAGAAAATGAAACGGTAGACCCTTTTTCAACTGCCGGAGCAGCTACACTTCGGTAGTTAGAATATTGTTGAGGCACCGAACCGGCACCGGGTGCAGTGGTTGAACAATTGGATGAATTATTGAGTGAGGCAAACGTAAAATTAAAAATTTCTTCATCTGCAGCAGATGCCGCAGTACTGGCACAAACACATGCATACGCAGGACTCATTGGTAATAAAAAAGCAGCAGATGTATCTGAAGTAGTACTTGCAGCGCAAGTAGCAATGCAACGATAATATTTAGCGGATGTTTGTGATGAACTAACGCTTGCAGATGTTCCTAAAGTTGCTACATTCAATGTGAATGCTGCATTGTCAGAACGTTGCCATACATAGCTAACACCTGCTCCGGCAATTGTGTTTGCAATATTTAAGGTGAAGGCACTTCCCGGACAAACATTTGCTGAACTGGCTACAACACCTCCGGTAGTAGGAATACCGGCACATTGGGGTACCGGTACATAAGTAATTTTAAGCGTCGGGCGTGAATTGCCATACGTGGCTGCTTGCAAAATTGTTGAATTAGTAAGGGCGGTTGTCCCAGAAATTCCAATGGCTTTGCCTGTTGCACCAACAATAAAAAAGTTGATACCAACTGTTCCATTTACCGTTCCGAGTTTTGCCCAATCACATAATACTTGTAAATTTCCTCCTGAATATTGAAAGCTATCATTTGGAGATGCTTGATTAAATGGGGCGCTGATATAGGTGCTTGTAGACGCTGTTACAGTATAGGTTGAGCTGCCATATACTTGTGTTGCACCGGTTACCAAAGAACCCCAAGTAGCTGTGCTTGCTAATGAAGTTGCAGTTGTATTCGTCAACCATACATTGAAATTATTATTTCCTGTAATAGATGGACCATCCTTCTTAAGCCATTCCATTTTTACTATCTTGGCGCCTGATGGTATACCCAATTCGGCAGCTGTATAAATATAAGCATGTCGCGAATAATTCAGCAATCCTGAGTTACCGGTATTCCTGTAAATAGGACCATAAAACCAGTTTCCTGTTCCGGTAGTTGGGCCAATCACAACGGTCTGTGGAGTTTGTGCTGTTGCAGTATTAGCCTGAAAACAGAAGGCCAAAAAAAACATCGTAACAATACCTTGATTAAACCCTTTTAGCATCTCCGGAAAAAAGTGGTTGAAACGTAGAAATGTGCTCATATTAAATAAATTATTATTGTGTATACGTTTAGCTATCAAATTTTAAACCAAAAAAAAATGTTTTTATGCGAAGACCCTAAAATCAGTATACTGAGGTCACATATTATTTTTTAATATTTATTTATAAATATATAAGTTGGCCGGAAATTGAATTTACAGCAAGAGTTTGGAAACTCTTTAATCAAACTTTTCTACTAATTATTTTATTGATCGGTATCATTTAGAATCAGATACTCAACTTCAAATTGATTCTTTTCAAAGGCGGTTTTTAATCGCTCTTCATGGGTGTCAGTTATAAATACCTGACTTTTTTCATTGACTAAATAAGCAATTAATTTTTTGCTTCTTGCCTCATCTAATTTTTCAAAAATATCATCTAATAAAAGGATAGGGATTTTTGCACTGTGCTTTTTTATCAATTCAAATTGAGCTAATTTCAAACTGAATAAAAATGATTTTCGCTGACCTTGTGACGCAACTTGTTTTAAAGGCATTTCATTTAAACTAAAAAGAATATCATCTTTATGAATGCCATAATTACTTCGTTGTGAAATAATATCTTTATCAATATATCTATCCAATAACTTCAACAATGAATCATTTTCTAATTGCGAAAAGTAAGTAAGTTGTATCTGTTCAGTATTATCACACAGAAACGCATAAATTGGTTGTACATGTTGAATAAATTCTTCACAATAATTTTTTCGAGTAGTATAAATTAATGTACCGAGTTCATGTAGTTTTTTACTATAAATAGATAGGAGAACAAAATCTTTTACCGCGCTATCAGCCCATTGTTTAAGTAGCGCATTTCGTTGCTGAAGGCATTTCGAATATTGAATCAGTTGTTCGAGATATTGGCTATTCGTTTGGCTAATCATTGAATCTAAAAACTTTCGTCTGCCTTCGCTACCTTCGGTAATTAATAAGGTATCATCTGGTGTAATAAACACACAAGGAAATTTGCCGATATGTTTTGAAAATTGTGTATACGATTCACCATTCATACTAAACTCCTTCCGGCCATTCTCACGTAGAATACAAATAATGTCATTCAATTTTTCATTTTCAATGATGCCCTGAATTCTCATCCCTTGTTCACCTTTCGTAACACAAAGCGTATCAATATGATGAAAATAACTTTTGGTAAAACAGAGATAATGCAAGGCGTCTAGTATACTTGTTTTACCGCTTCCATTTTGTCCATGTATACATACAATTCGTTTGGAAAAAGAAAATTTCTTTTCACTATAATTTTTAAAATGAAGAAGTGATAATTGTTTGATGAAGGACACAGCGCAAATATAGAACTCGATGCCCGATGTTCAGAATTTTATCGCATGGTTTTATTTCTAATACTCGTTCTGTAATTGAGATGATGGATTTTCATTCTCATTTTTCTTTCTACTATTTACTTTCTACTTTTATCGCTCAATTATTATCTTTACTTCATGAAGCAACTATTTCTAACACTCTATTTTTTTATGCCTCTTGCCTTATGCCTTACGCCTAAAGCAGATTGTCAAAAACTTATTTCATATGTCAACCCTTTCATCGGTACTGGTGGCCATGGGCATACCTTCCCGGGACCAAGCTTTCCATTCGGTGCTTGTCAACTTTCCCCTGATACACGAAAAGATGGAAGTTGGGATGGTTGCAGCGGATATCATTATAGTGATAGTGTGATATATGGCTTCAGTCATACGCATTTGAGTGGAACAGGTTGCAGCGATTATGGAGACATCTTATTAATGCCAGTTGTCAAGGAATTGCAATTAGATAATTATCAGTATAAATCAACATTCTCGCATAATAAGGAAACAGCAAAGGCCGGATATTATCAGGTTTATCTCGAAGATAATAAAGTAAATGTGGAACTGACATCGACATTGCATGGCGGCATTCATAAATATACATACAGCAATAATGATGCAATGTATGTGGTACTTGATTTGAAACACAGAGATGAAGTACTCGATAGTAAAATGGAAAAAATTGATGACTTTACAATTCAAGGTTATCGCTTTTCGAAAGCATGGGCAAAGAACCAAAAGGTATTTTACAGAATTACATTTTCCAATAAAATAGAAAGTATTCAATATGACCCTGTAAAAAGCGGCAGTCTAAAATCAGCGGTTGAATTGAACAAATCTCTTCATTGCATCATTAAATTCCAAAAGATGAACTCCCAAATCCCAAAGACCATTTCCCCAAATATCGGACAACAGACATCGAACATCGTCATCAAAGTCGCTATCAGCGGTGTAGATGAACAAGGTGCTGCCAAAAATATGCTGGCAGAAATGAAGGATTGGGATTTTGAAAAATACCGACATAATGCAGAAGCAGCATGGGAGAAGGAATTAGGGAAGATTAAAGTGACTCAGTTTGAGAGCAGCTCCTCATCGTCAAATCAACTCATTGTTTTCTATACAGCCCTTTACCATTGCATGATACACCCTAGTATTTATAATGATGTTGATAACAGGTACAGAGGTCGTGATGATAAAATACATAGTACTGAAGGTAAGTTCGATTACTATACCGTCTTCTCTTTATGGGATACTTATAGAGCTTTACATCCTTTATTAACCACTCTAAAACCCCCCTTTAAAGTATCTTTTAAAATAAGGTCATGCGAATCAGCAGCCCTTGATGTGCCATTTCTCCATCTGAGCGACCCAGCAGATGCAAGGCCAGCAATCCTGCTCCATATGCACGAAGTATTTCATGCAATCAAGGTCAGCAGGGATATCTCCTCCCTTCTCCTTGGCAGCCTTCTCGCAGGCGGGGTAGGCCTTGTTGATGTCGTCAATGCAGCGGACCTCCAGGTCGTGGGGGCAGTCGGCAGCCGAGGCAAGGAGTGCCAAGAGGGCGAGGACAAGCACAAACAATCTCATTATTGATTAATAAACTACTATTGTTGAGCACAAATAATATAGAATTAGTAGA
>JANNYV010000631.1:0-3064 GCA_031410275.1 Bacteroidota bacterium | reverse complement strand
ATCTTAAAGGATACTACTATATTTTATAAAATAGGTTACAAATATATACCGATGTTGTAGCTTTGCCAAATCAAATTAAAAATAAGAAATGAAAGAGCTAAAAAAAATTGAGAAAATCTTTTCTCGCCCGGCGCAACCGGGTATGGTAGGTGACGGTTTTAGAGTATACAATTATTTTCCGAATGGGTATCGGATTCGCGAAAGAGTTAGTCCATTTTTAATGTTAGATTTTGGTCCTTCGCACGACTTCGGTCCATCTGATCATCCAAGAGGTGTAGATGTGCATCCGCATAAAGGTTTTGAAACAGTGACCATTGCCTACAAAGGCAGTGTTGAGCATTATGACAGTGCAGGCAATAGCGGTGTTATCAATCCTGGTGATGTACAATGGATGACAGCCGGTGCCGGAATTTTACATAAAGAATTTCATGAAAAGGAATTTTCTAAAAAGGGCGGACCTTTTGAAATGGTGCAGCTTTGGGTAAATCTTCCGGCAAAGGATAAACTCACCCCACCAAAATATCAACCCTTGGTTGCAGGCGAAATGAATAAGGTTATCCTTCCAAATGATGCCGGTACAGTCAGCGTTATTGCAGGTATGTTGAATGATATGCAAGGCTCGGCATCTACATTTACCGAGTTGAATGTGTTTGATATTCAGTTGAATGAAGGCGGTGAAATGACTACAGAAATTTCAGCCGCACATAACACAGCCATATTAGTTGTAGAAGGAAGTGTTACTGTGAACGGACAAGATGCCGGTCTGCATGATTTTATTTTATTTAAAAATGAAGGGGAGACCGTTCAAATTAAATCAACAGAAAAAAGTATCTTGCTTCTCCTTAGTGGTATTCCTATCAATGAGCCTATTGCACAATATGGTCCCTTTGTGATGAATACCGCGCAAGAATTAGAGATTGCATTTAAAGAATTTGAATCAGGAAAATTTGGTGTGTTAAATTAATAATTTGAAAATGAGAGAACGAGAAAATTTGACAATTTGAAAATGAAATGAAAACTCCTTAACTCAATAACTCAATAACTTGTAACCCGATAACTTGTAACCCGATAACTCGTAACCCGATAACTCGTAACAATAAAAAATAAAAAAATGGAAACAACAGACGTAACAAAAACAAAATGGGGTATCGATGCCACCCACAGTGAAATAGGCTTCAAAATAAAACACTTGATGATTGCCAATGTAAGAGGCTCCTTCAAAGAATATGAAGCGAGCATTTATACAACCGGTGATGATTTTATGAGCGCCGAAATTGATTTTTGGTTAAACCCTGCATCTATTGATACAGGTGATGCAAACAGAGACGGGCATTTACAAGGTGGTGATTTTTTTGATGTCGAAAATTTCAAGGAAATTAGCTTCAGAGCCAACACCTACGAAAATGTAGACAAGGACGGAAGTTATGAATTGCATGGCGACCTTACCATGAAAGGCATCACCAAGCGAATTAAATTGGATGTCGAATTCGGAGGTGTAGTCAAAGATCCATGGGGAAATCAAAAAGCGGTGTTTACAATCAATGGAAAAATTAACCGTAAAGATTGGGGACTTACCTGGAACGCTCTTCTTGAAACAGGAGGCATTGCTGTGAGTGAAGACGTATGGATTAATTGCGAAGTGCAATTAGTGAAATTGGCTTAATCGATAAAAAAAACTGAACGCTGATTTTGTTTTCATGACAAGGTCAGCGTTTTTATATTTTAATCAATGCAATTTCATCTGCATATTCTTTCATCCAAATTGAAAGTTCATGATTAAAATGTTCATTCGAAATATTGGTATCAAAATCTCCCCTGGCCATTATTTTTTGAAGGAGTTTATCTTGCGCTTTTTGACAACTGATTGCAATATGATATTGTGTATGTGAAAAGGAAACCATTTCATACACCGAATTAAATTGGGCGGGGTAGAGTATGCCTAATTGCTTTTCTATTTTTTTTCGGGTTAAGAAAATAGGGTCAGCCACTAAATCGCGCATTTCAATAAAATTTTGCAAGGCTAAATCTGCCACGGCATCGCCATTTGATTTTCGTTTTTCCTGATAGGTATTAAAAATGGGGCCCCATTCTTTTTCATTGGCATTATCAATTGTTTCCATTAATATCCTGCAATCTTCAAAACCGGCGTTCATGCCTTGTCCGTAAAAAGGAACTATCGCATGAGCTGCATCACCAATCAACATACTTTTATCTTCGTGTATCCAAGGAAAACATTTTACGGTCACTAAAGACGAAGTAGGGTTTTTAAAATAATCATCCACTATTGTCGGCATCATTTCAATAGCATCTGGAAATTGTGTTTTGAAAAAACTGGTTGCATCTTCTTTTGTTTGAATGGAGGCAAATGAAGGTATTCCTTCAAAAGGGAAAAATAATGTGCAGGTAAATGAACCGTCGAAATTTGGCAAAGCAATCAACATGAAATTTTTTCTCGGCCAAATATGCAATACATTTTTTTCAATCAGAAAAGTATTGTTTTCACCCGCAGGGATAAATAATTCTTTATAACCATGCTCGATGTAAAACTGCGAATAATTGAACCGGTCTTTTTTTACAAAGGCAGTGCGTAAGGATGAGAAAGCGCCATCTGCTGCAATGACTATTTTATGATCCGTGACAGATGAAATTGTATGTGTATTTAAATCTGTTACTGTAAGTGTATTTGACGAAAGTTCAACATCATCGACCCGTTGATTAAAAGTAATCTGTGCACCGCTAGCTTCCGCCAATGTCATTAATTTTTTATTCAATTCGCCGTGAGGTATTCGGCCAGTTTGGCTTGTGCTTCGGCAAGGGTCGTCATGCAGCGAAGTTAAGCGGCCACCTGTCCAGTTTTTAAGCAAGAAACTGGACTTTGAGCACCGACCGGGCGATTCAGCCGCCGCCGACTATCTGGTATAGGCGGCTGCGGCTGATGTTGTGACGCTTGCAGACCTCGCCCGCGTTGCTGCCCTTGAATTCGCGGCGGATGGCGGCGTCTCGCTCGGCCAGGTCAATGCCCGGGATGTAGATGCGCTGGGTGCCGTACCGGATGCGCATGCCG
>JANNYV010000630.1:0-1579 GCA_031410275.1 Bacteroidota bacterium | reverse complement strand
ATAATTTACTTGCACAAAATTCAACCATTTCAATTAATGGCTATATAAAAGATGCTTCATCACAAGAAGCACTTATTGGAACGCCCGTGTATGAAACAACTACAAAAGTTGGTACAGTAACAAACCAATATGGGTATTACTCACTCACCTTGAAAAAAAGTGATTCACTCACTATCATAGTAAGTTATATAGGCTATGAACCACAGGCTAAAAAAATTGCTGATGTGAAAAACCTTCGATTAGATTTTCTATTAGTATCTAAAACAAGAGAAATGAAGGAGGTGAAAATTAGCAGCAAAAAAAATAATGACAATGTGCAACGAGCGCAAATGGGTGTGATAGATATTCCAATGCAAGCTATTAAAACATTACCCATATTAGGTGGAGAGCGTGATGTGTTGAAAATTGTTCAGCTACTTCCGGGAGTGCAACAAGGTAATGAAGGCACTACCGGTTTTTTTGTAAGAGGCGGCAATGCCGACCAAAATTTAATTCAATTAGATGAGGCAACTGTGTATAATCCGAATCACTTATTTGGGTTATTCAGCACCTTCAATGTCAATGCTATTAATAATGTGAAACTCACCAAAGGTGGTTTCCCTGCACAATACGGTGGACGATTAAGTTCGGTATTAGACATTACAATGAAAGAAGGGAATAAAACTAAATCACAAGTAGAAGGTGGTATAGGTTTATTGGCTTCTAACATTACCATACAAGCACCTCTTGTAAAAAACAAATCTTCATTTATTATTTCTGCCCGAAGAAGTTATGCCGACTTGATAGCCAAACCTTTTTTACCCAAAGGAAATAAAGGAACTACTTATTATTTGTATGACCTGAATGCGAAAATGAATTATGAAGTTAATAAAAACAATCGCTTGTTTTTGAGTTTATTTACAGGGAGAGATAAAGCAAATTATACTGGAGCAAATAGTTTAAACTATGGAATCAATTTCGGGAATAGCACAGGCACACTTCGTTGGAATCATTTGTTTGGGAACAAATTATTTGCGAACACTTCACTTATTGCAAATGATTATCATTTAGGATTGAGCACCACGCAAGGACTTTACTATGCTTTACTTTATACAGCCATTCGTGATTATACAGCCAAGACAGATATATCCTATTATCCGAATTCACATCACGAAATAAAGTTTGGTGCGAGTGTTATAAACCATACATTGTTTCCTTCTTCTGTTAGTGCAAAAATTCCCAAAAAGGGAAATCGAATTACAATTAATAGAGATAGCATTCAGCAAAAGCACTCAAATGAGTTAGCCTTATATGGTGCAGATGAATGGAAACCAAACTCAACATTTAGCTTGAACTATGGTGTTCGTATTCCCTTGTTTTTTACAAAAGGAAAAACATATACCGGTATAGAACCGAGAGCAACGGCTAAATTCAGTATTGATAAATTGACATCAATAAAGGCTTCTTATACTATCATGAATCAGTTTTTGCATCTTGTGCCAAGTAGCACCGCATCGTTACCTACTGATATTTGGATTCCCTCTTCTTCTATTGTGAAACCTCAGAGAAGCACACAGTATGCGTTAGGTTTATTTAAGAA
>JANNYV010000629.1:0-3960 GCA_031410275.1 Bacteroidota bacterium | reverse complement strand
CGGCGGGCGGGCGGGACGGATAATAGCCGGCCATTAGCCGGGCGGGTATTTCGGGTACTTCATGAGCGAATGGATTTGAATAGACGACTTGAAGAATAGAGCAAGCGATAAAAAGGGTTATGGTGATGATTTAACTTTTTCATCGGATTAAAACCCGATGCAACGATATCGTGCATGCCTACAGCATTGCGAGTGCCAGCAGCACAAACTATTTCATAACTATAGTATGTATTTTGTTTAAGTAAGTAAACATCAATTAATTCACGGCATCAACAGTATAGCCTGCTTGTTTCAATAAATGTAACACACCAGTTTCGCCGGGTAAATGTGCCGCACCAACCGCAACAAAACTATTCTTCGATGTGAGTAAGGCCGGTAAATTTTTGACCCATGTTTTATTTCGATTCGTTAGCAATTCATCTTGATGATCTTGCATTTCATTTGAACTTCCAACTAATGTATACAAGCTTTCAAGGTCTTGTTGTTTATAAAGTGCAATCATTGCAGCTTCGGTGGCAGTGTCTGTGCTATCTTCTTGTAGCGCTTCCGTAAGCATGCGTTTAATTTCTTCATTTTTCATCTTATCAAAAATTTCGAATTGTGAATCGGCCGTTTCTAATCCGAGAATGGTCATGTCATTTTTTTTAGCCGACTCAATCAAATTCATTTCATATGACGACGTTTGTTCACAAGCAAATCCTTTCATCGACAAAGCGGAAATTAATACCAATGGTTTGAAGTGACTGAATAATTCAATATCTATATCGGCCACTTCTTTTAACCTTGCTGAAAATATTTTGTATTCTTCTTCATTCGAAAAATAAGTATGTAATGTTTTTCCTTCAGGTAACATCATCTGATGTTGATACTGATTCGTCATCGAAGGGTCATCTAAATTTACTTCTAAAATTAATTGATTGCATTCTTCAAATGCACTTTTCATTTTGTCAGTAAAAAAATAATCATCCGCACATATAGCATGCATGGTTCCGAAAATATAAGAAGGCTTCGTAAGACCCTTACCCGAAATTTTCCAAAGTAAACTTTTGGAAGTATGATAGTCAGCGCTTTTGAGGCTTGGCTGTTGTTGCGAAAACGCAGTAATACCAAAGAATTGAGTTAAAAACCCCAAATACAACATCACTTTCTTTTGCATGATTTTTTTTATTACGAATGAAATAGTAAAGTGCTCATTGCAAAACCCAAGCCAAGCAATACAGCTATGACTTTTTGTCGGCTTAACTGATGATGCTGTGTGCCGCTTTCATATAAAACAGTGGTTGAAATATGAAGGAAGGAACCAATCACCACCGGAATAATATAAACTAACAACGTAGAAATGAAATGAAATTTTTGTCCATAATACATGGCCAACATACCGGAGACCGGTGATACCAAGGCAAACAAAACCAGTATCAACCATTTATTAATTTTAGTTCCTGACAACATTAATAAACTGCAGAGTGTAATGGCCTCGGGAAGTTTATGAGCGGCGACACCTACAAAAATAGAGGGCAAGGTAACATGGCTGTGATAATTAAACCCCAACGGAATGCCTTCCATAAATGCATGAATAGAAAGCCCTACAAAGATGGGTAAAATAGCATGTGCATGTGAATGGGTTTCATGAATATGTCCATGTTCTACGCCATGTGAAAATCGTTGTAATAAGAGTTGCAGAAAAAAGCCAAGCAAAATATAGAGCCCAGATTTTTCGCCCAAATCATGAAAGGTTTCAGGCATTAAATGCAGCATGGTAATGCCAAATAAAAACGAACCGGAAAAGGCTAGCATCAAGGTCATCCAAGAGGCTTTAAACTCTTTTAGAAAAAGCGGAATGGCGCCACCAATGGCGGTGAGTAAAAACAATAATAGAAAGTAAAGCCAAATCATGAACAAGGCAAAAGTAAAGAATATTTATTACTTGGTAGAATCAAAGCCCTCTCTAACATCTGTATTGCTATTTCCCTCTTCGTAAACTATCTTTGCGCCACTCGAATAATTTTTACATTATGACCTGGAAAGAATATTTCACCTCTTCAATCGGCAAAAAATTAATTATGGCCATCACCGGCATTTCATTAATTTTATTTTTAATTGTTCATTCTACCGTCAACGGAATGATTTTTTTTAATGATAATGGGGAGACCTTTAATTTTTATGCGCACTTTTTAAGTCATAATTGGTTGATGCGATTGGCTGAAGTGGGTTTATTTGGCGGATTGATTTTACATATCATTCAAGGCTTAATGCTATGGTACCAAAACAATAAAAGACGCCCAATAAAATACGCAGTGAACCCGGGCAATGCGACTAGCAAATGGTATAGCCGGAGTATGGGCATTTTGGGAAGTTTACTTTTAATTTTTTTGGTGGTTCATCTTGCAGATTTTTGGATTCATACCAAAGCTGAATTGTATGTAACAGGCGAAGATGCAAATTTTACATTGTATGATAGAATGAGAAAGGAGTTTAGCGAGTTGCCCGTTGTTCTTATTTATTTATGTGGTGTTATTGCCTTGTGTTGGCATTTGATACATGGTTTTCAAAGTGCGTTTCAAACCTTTGGTATTAACAGCCCGAAGTATAATGGCTTAATTAAAACAGTTGGTATTGCATATAGCCTTATTGTTTGCATTGCTTTTGCGATGATGCCATTGGCTTTTTATTTTGGTTGGATTAATTAATTTGAAAATGAGAGAATTTGAAAATTTGTGAATGAGAGAAACAATAATTAATAAATATTAAATAACATACTATGCCAATTGAAAGAGAAAATATAATTCTAACTAAAACTATTGATTTTGCGCTCGATATAATTGAATATGTTGAAATGCTGGAGGAGATGAGAAAATATGTAATCGGTAATCAATTATTGCGCTCAGGAACTTCTATTGGCGCGAACATTCATGAAGCGCAGAATGCAGAAAGTAAAGCTGACTTCATTCATAAATTTATAATAGCGGCCAAAGAGATGGAGGAGACAAACTATTGGCTGACTTTATGCTCTAGAGCAAAAAAATATCCTGATTGTGATGGCTTAATAACCAAGCTTGAAGAGCTAAAAAGAATATCTAATAAAATAATATCAACCTCAAAAAAGGCAAAACATACTTCATAGATTAATTCACATTTCTATATTCCTTCATTCTCAAATTTTCAAATTCTCTCATTCTCAAATTAAACATGGCATTAAACAACAGAATACCCGAAGGCGAACTTGCTCAAAAATGGAGCACTTATAAAAGCACTTGCAAACTTGTAAATCCTGCGAACAAACGTAGTATTGATATTATCGTAGTCGGTACCGGATTGGCCGGCGCATCGGCTGCAGCCTCTTTGGCTGAATTGGGCTACAGTGTAAAAACGTTTTGCTTTCAAGATAGTGGTCGACGAGCTCACTCTATTGCCGCGCAAGGCGGAATCAATGCTGCTAAAAATTATCAGAATGATGGTGATAGTGTGTACCGGCTTTTTTATGATACCATCAAAGGTGGCGACTATCGCGCACGTGAAGCAAATGTGCATCGATTGGCAGAAGTAAGTGGAAATATTATAGATCAATGCGTGGCACAAGGTGTTCCTTTTGCAAGAGAGTACGGCGGATTATTAAGCAACAGAAGTTTTGGTGGTACACAAGTGCAACGAACTTTTTATGCAGCCGGACAAACAGGACAGCAATTATTATTAGGTGCTTACTCGGCTCACATGCGACAAGTAGCGCTTGGAAAAATAATAGAACATAACCGTCATGAGATGTTAGATGTGGTTGTGATTGACGGAAAAGCAAGAGGCATTATTGCCCGTAATTTAGTGACAGGTGAAATCGAACGGCATGGTGCGCATGCTGTATTGCTTTGCACTGGTGGATACGGAAATGTTTTTTACCTGAGTACCAATGCCATGGGAAGCAATGTTACTGCAGCCTGGAAAGCACATAAGAAAGGCGCCTTCTTCGGG
>JANNYV010000628.1:0-2547 GCA_031410275.1 Bacteroidota bacterium | reverse complement strand
ATGCCAGGTAATTGCTTTCGATCCATTGCCAATATTGCGGCGTGAAGCACTTGATGCCCTGGAAAAAGTGCAGCCTAAGTTGCATCCTCTTGTTGTCAACCTCTCTGTACCTCCAGAAACAACGAAAGTAGATGTTCCAGATTTGCTGCCTGCATAGAATGTACGCAAGTTTAGTCCAGGACTTGGCCGGCAAAATACTAACACCTTGTCATTTTTTACTTTTACACCTCCTTTGATGTTGTACATGGCGTCACATATGTTCTCGATTGTTTGCTGACGAACTGGAGCACCTTCGATCGCGAGTGGGGAGTAGCTCGGAGCATCACCATTGGCTGTGTTAGTAGTTTTGTCTCGAGTCCAATGTTTGAAAGCGATTTCCAAGAACGCCTTGGCAATGTCTCGAGGTATGCCTTGGTGAGAAAGGTTATCATCACTATGCCGTTTCCGTCCATCGCAAAACATCATAATGAAAGAGTTCCTTTTTAAATTATGCCCGGTTGTTTTGCTATCTATTAGGGCTGCAATGTCTCACCCAAAGCCGCTGGAGGGTTTTCACTACCATCAGGGCTGGTTTTCATCAGGAGTAACTTTATTCAACTTGAAGTCAACCGAAGGGCCGAGGCAAAGACGATTGCAAAGAGCTATTTAAAATTGCGTCACCTTGTATTTCATTATCAACTATCAACTGATTTCCTATCTTTGTCCGGTGAAACAAGTACTCATTGCTGCGCCGATTTCAAATTCATTTAAACAAACCTTAATTGATAAAGGCTACGAATTGGTTTATGTTGAATCTAACCAACAACTTTCAACTGTCAATTCTCAATTGTCAACTGCAATCATTACTTCCAACAAACTTGCTCTCCATAAATCTGTTTTAGAACAATTCACAAATCTAAAATGGATAGCACGTCTTGGTTCGGGAATGGAAATTATTGATACGAATTATTGTGATGAACATGATATTCGATATGTTAATTCACCTCAAGGCATTGCCAATACAGTTGCTGAGCATGTGTTGGGTATGTTGCTTAGTCTGCAGCATAAGATTCATTCATCATTGAATGAAATAAAAAAAGGGCAATGGATACGGGATGCAAACCGAGGAACTGAATTGGAAAATTTGACTGTTGGAATTATTGGTTACGGACATACCGGTTTTGCCTTAGCAAATAAATTGACTGTGTTTACGAAGCATATTTTGGTGTATGATAAATATAAAACTGATATTGAAAATAAGATGATTGAGAATTCAACATTAGAAAAAATTCAGCAAGAGGCAGATATCATATCCTTTCATGTGCCATTAAATGAAGAAACTAATCATTATTACAATGAAGGTTTTATGAATGCAATGAGAAAGTCTCATATCTTAATCAATGCATCGAGAGGTGCAGTTGCAGAAACGAAAATAATTTTAGCAGGCTTACAATCCGGCAAAATCAGCGGGGCTTGTTTGGATGTGTTAGAAGAAGAAAAAAGTATCAGTAGTCTACTGACACAAAATGAAAATATAGTACAAGAATTATTAAAGTACAATGTCATCATTACACCTCATATTGCCGGGTATTCTTTTAATGCAATTGAAAAAATGAGTGCAGAATTATTGTTGCAATTGAGACAGTGTTTATAAAAGTATAAAAAATTGTAAGGAATAAAAAAGCGGGATTATTTCTAATCCCACCGTTTTTTGAGTGAAGCAGATTAAGTTATGCCTTCTTGATTTATAAAATAGACCAAAGGGCTATTTAGAAATCTTAGATGGTATAATGCCGATTGAAATACTATTGGTCCACATCGTATTTCATTTCGGTATTATGTATTCATCACACAAAATTTTTATTGCTTGCTGATTTTTTTCAAATTTCCATCAGGCAGCTTAAGAAAGTAAACACCGGCAGCAAATGTTTCTACCGAGAATGTAATTTTATTAAGCCCTTTATTCAAATCAACAAGTGATGTTTTTAAGGTTTTCCCAAATACATCGATCACTTTAATCGCTACTCGTTCATTGCATGAATAATACAACTCAATTGTCAAATCCGTTGTTGCCGGATTTGGATAAATTGTGATTGCTTCTTCATGGAGGCTTGGATTTTTCAATCCATTTTTTTTCTGCACAAGATTGACAATATTACTTTTGCTAATGAAATTATTCACGTCAACTTGCATGCCGTCTGTGTTGTTTAAAATAGGTGATTGCTCAGTTTCAAGAGTAACTGTTTTAACATCCGGAGTACATGCAATCATGGTATTATCCTCTCCAACATAACCAATCATTAAGGTTGTTGTTAATCCAAATTGAGTGGCTCCTTCTAATGTTAGTGATGGATTGCTGTTTCGTTTCCATGCGACTGAATTTGTTATTTTAAATCGACCTACCGTGTAGGGAACATATTGAATTAATTCTGGTGCTTCTTCTTTTTTTACAGGCATCGAAATCATTCGCACCTGATTTGTTTCATTCATGTTGGTACTGACCAACGAATACGCAGATAAAGATTGCAAGGCTTCTGTTCTGCTATCTTCAACACACGAGTAAGTAAG